>CAZBUC010000012.1:0-20343 GCA_964494965.1 uncultured Maribrevibacterium sp. | reverse complement strand
AATTTCTGTTCACGTCATTCGCCCCCAATCAAATGACGGTTTTTTCACGCTCTTTTAAAGTGTTAGAAACACCAGGACACACACTGGATCACCTATGCTACTTTTCATCGCAGGAGACACCTGTATTATTCAGTGGTGACACGCTGTTTAAAGGTGGATGCGGGCGCATTATGGAAGGTAATCCAACACAAATGCTCGCCGCTATGACCTTAATTTCAGGGTTACCCGATCATACACTAATTTACGCCACTCATGAGTACACTTTAGCGAATTACCGTTTTGCCCTTTCTTTGGAGCCTAATAATTCAGAGCTTATAGTTGAAAATCAACGCAGTCAGCACAAAAGACACAAGAATGAGCCAACATTACCCTCAACGCTAGCACTAGAAAAAAATACTAATCCGTTCCTTAGAACGCACATTGACGCTCTTAAAATAGCGGCAGCTCAACAACTTAACGAATTACCAGCCCATGATCCAATCGACTCTTTCAGACAAGTTAGAAGCGCTAAAGACAGTTTTAGTTGACCTACGTATTTACCGCTTTAAAATGGCTAAACTTTATTCAACCTTGTGGTTCCCATGACTTATAAATTCTTTTGGATTATTATTGCTGTTTTCGGCCTTAGCGCGTGTCAAACCTCCTCTAATCTAGACAACAATTCCTCTACCAACCTAACAGAGTTCGAAGAAGAGGTCGACGAAGCTGATACCGAACAGCTGGGTTTTATCGATACGGTACCTGCCCTTGATCCTACCGAAGAAGACGTTGATGTCGTTGCCGTTGCCGTTGCCGAGGAGCCAAACGTACCGGCTGACATTTGGGATCGCATCCGCGCTGGCTATCAGCTTGATATCGATATTGATCGCCCTAGATTATCCTCTCAACTCCGCTGGTACAGCACTCATCCTACGCACCTAAACAGAGTGTCAAAACGTGGTGCTCGCTATTTGTATTACATTGTCGACGAGCTAGAAAAAGCCGGTCTCCCGACTGAAATCGCCTTATTACCTATTGTTGAAAGTGGGTTTGATCCTTTTGGCTACAGCCACGGACGCGCGTCAGGACCTTGGCAGTTCATTCCATCGACTGGTCAAATGTATGGGCTAGACCAAACATGGTGGTATGACGGTCGACGTGACATTATTGGGTCAACTCAAGCCGCGATCGCTTATCTCACACGTCTACACAAGATGTTTGACGGTGATTGGCTTCACGCTTTAGCTTCTTATAACTCAGGCGAAGGCACCGTAATGAGAGCCATAAGAAAGAACAAAGCCGCTGGTAAACCAACCGATTTTTGGTCTTTGGATCTACCCAAAGAAACTCGCGCTTATGTACCTAAACTTATTGCCTTGGCAAAAATCATTAAAAACCCAGAAAAATACAACTATTCAACGTATTTTATTCCCAACAAACCCTACTTCGACGTGGTTAATATTGGTGGACAAATCGATCTTGCTCAAGCCGCAGAAATGGCCGATGTAAGCATAGATGAAGTGTATTTGCTGAATCCGGGGTTCAATCAATGGGCAACATCACCTGACGGCCCTCATCGTTTATTAATACCGGTAGGTAAATCGAAACAATTTAGAACCAGACTGGCAGAGATCCCCAGCAAAGATAGAGTCACCTGGGTTCGTTATACGGTGAAAGCGGGCGACAACCTACTTTTGGTTGCAAAGCAGCACAATACTACGGTGAATGTCTTACAAGATGTCAATAAAATCTCTTCAACCATGATTCGAGTGGGTCAGGAACTTATGATTCCGGTAGCTGGCAACAAGATCGAAAGCTACACTCTAAGTTCTCATCAAAGATTGCTCGCCAAGCAATCGAAGTCACCCACACGCAATCGTATCAAGGTAAATCATACTGTGGCGTCAGGAGACAGCTTATGGTTGATTGCTAATAAGTACGATGTAGATACTAAAACATTAGCACGCTGGAATAACATGGGGCTTGGGGACACACTCAGACCGGGTAGGAAAATGGTTATCTGGCTTGAACCAAAACAACAAAAAAGCAGTGCCAGAAGTGTGGTAAAAAAAGTAATTTATACCATACGCCCAGGCGAGTCTCTCGCATTGGTTGCTAACAAATTTAAAGTGTCTATAAACGATATCCAGCAATGGAACCCGAAAGTGAGCAGTCAAAAATACGTTCAACCAGGGGATAAGGTGACACTTTTGGTAAACGTGGTTGGTGGCTAGCGGATAATCCAAAGCTGAAAAATTATGCAATGTGACAAACAAAAAAAGGGCTGATCTATTCAGCCCTTTTTTGGTCTACCCTAAACACCCGCTACAGAAAAACACTCTGCTTTGTTCGTATTACTCGTAACGGCAAAGATACGCGGTCATTTCAGTGACCTTCACTTGAAATACTTGATTCGCTTCCACAATAAACAGATCGCCTTTTAGAAAGGTTTTCCACTCACTCTCTAAAGGCAGTTTGACGGTTAAGGAACCAGAAACCACAGTCATATATTCTCTCTGACTGGTGCCAAACTCATACTCACCCACCGCCATAACCCCCACGGTTGAAGTGCCTTCTGCATTGTCTAATGCAATGGATTTTACCTGATCGTTAAAATAACTGTTTACCGTTAGTGCTGTGCTCATCGTTAAGGTCTCACTGATATGTTAAAAACGCATTTGTACAAAATACTAAAAAATTTCTTGCTTAATAAGCACCACCAAGCATTTCTTCGATAATCCACTCTTTAAATGCCGACATAGCAGGCGTGACAGGACGTCGCTTTTCATACACTAAATAGAATGACCTATCGGTAATAAGATGCTGATGAAATAATACTTTTAAGGTACCCGCTTCGATTTCTGGTTGAATAAGCTCAGGGTCAGTTAAAGAGATACCCAAACCTTGAGCCGCCGCCCCAGCAGTCAATGAGCCACTGGAAAACATCAGACCACGGCGAAAAAGAGCAGGTTCTAAACCTTGTTGCTGAAGCCAATCATGCCATTCGTCTTTGCGCTTAGAAACGTGCAACAGAGGATAAAATCGCATATCTTCCGGATTAACAATCGGCTGCTCTGGCTTAATCAATTTTGGATGGCAAACAGGCGCTAAACGGGCGGTACGCAAATAATGGGCTTCTACATCATCCCAGTCACCATTGCCAAAATACACCGCCATATCGATGTCATTCTCAGAAAAATCGGTCAAACCTGCTGATGAGCTTATCTCTATCTGAATATCAGGATAACGGCTTTGAAATCCCTCCATGCGTGGCATTAACCAGCGAGTAAGAAACGCCGGCGCCACTGCCAAACTCAAGGAACCCGTTTTTTGCTGACGCTTCAGCTCAGACGTAGCATTTTCAAGCTGTTCAAATACACTGTGTATGGGAACAAGATACGTTTCACCCGCCTCAGTTAATACCACTTTGCGCTTGGTGCGTCGAAACAGCTCCAGGCCAAGAAAGCTCTCTAGGCTCTTAATTTGATGACTAATCGCAGAAGGCGTGACAGACAACTCTTTGGCAGCCTTATTGAAGCTGCCATGACGCGCAGCCGCTTCAAAACACTTTAGTGAGTTTAATGGGGGCAAACGATTAATAAGCTCATCTCCAATAGATAAGAAAGATTAATCAATAGCGTGTTACTGGCCAAGTTGTCAACGATTAATGCATTTGGCTGTTTTACACACTCACTGTTAAAGTAAATACAAGCTAGTCTTCGTCATCACTACTCACCGGCGTTTCAAAACGCTTAGGCGGAAGTTTAAATGCTTCAAAACCATCTTGCTGATTATCGTGAAAGCGCGGTTGAGCAGATGACTTTTTGGTCAGGTTCTTGGACGCTTTCTTCGGAGCTTTTGCTTTGGTTTTTTGAATGACTTGCTTAACAGGTTTAGGTGGAAGCAGTCCTTTGAATTTTGGCTCTAACCCTTCAATCACTTCTGTAGTCAAGGTTTTCTGTAAAAACGCTTCGATCGCTTTAAAGTTCACCCAATCTTTCGGACCAACTAATGAATACGCTTCACCTTTAAAGCCCGCCCGACCTGTTCGACCCGTACGGTGGACAAATTCCTCAGCCTGTTTTGGTAAATCGAAGTTAAAAACATGGGATACATTTGCAATGTCCAAGCCTCGAGACGCCACATCGGTACTGACCAAAACAGTAAACTGCCCTTTAGCGAAACTCTCCATGGTTTTGTTACGAGCGCTTTGAGAGAGGTTGCCGTTCAACGCCTGTGTTGTTAATCCCCACTGTGCGATGCTTTCCGATAAACGCACCGTATCGCTTTTCGTGGCGGTAAAGATGATTGCTTGCTTAATGGTTTGGCCCAACAAAAGGTGCTTTAACAGAGCTTCTTTGTGATCCAGATGATCACAAAGCAACACGTGTTGCGCTATGTCTGTGTGCTCATCAAACCCTTGCCCAATCGCCACACGGGAAGGCTCACGCAGCAACTCATTCGCAATTTCACTCACCTGCGTATTGTCTAAGGTGGCTGAAAAAAACAATGTTTGGCGTTGGCGGTGACTGGCGGCGGCATTGATGGCGCGCATGGCCTCAGCAAAGCCTAAATCCAACATGCGATCCGCTTCGTCCAAAATGAGCAATTCAAGCCCTTCTAAAAATACATGGCGCTGCTTTAAGTGATCGACTAAGCGACCTGGAGTAGCGACGATAAAATGCGGGTCTTTCTGCAAAGATTTGTGCTGATCGTTAAAGTTTTCGCCACCTTGAATCAAGATAGAGGTAAAACGACTACCTGCTAATAACAACCTTAATTGACCAAACACCTGTTTCGCTAATTCACGCGTAGGCACGAGCACCACGACACGCGGGTCGCGTTTCGACAGCGCTTTTTTCTTATAGACTCGGTGCAAAGCAGGCAAAAGATAAGCGAGCGTTTTTCCAGAACCCGTTTTTGACGACGCCAATAAGTCTCGACCCGCCATCGCTTCTGGAATAGCACGAGATTGGATCTCGGTGGCCTCATCAAACCCCAAATGACTCATGGACTTTAAAATGCGATTATCAAAACCAAATTCTTCGAATAACAAACAAATACCCCTTGAACACCAAAATAATACGCAAAAAAAACGTCAAAACACGCCTACCTTGCTCAATGGTCGCATTATAACCTAGACACAGTAAATTTCGTTACGCATCTTGCATTAAAAGATAGGATTTACCCGCACTTTTTAGCCCCATCCCCGCCCCTTCCGACGTTTGGACTTGTTCAAGGCTCTCAACCAGACCATAAAAAACAGACCGAGCAACCAAAGCCTTCATACCGTAGCGCATAGAAATATAGGGCCGCTCTTCGCCTTTAAACGTGGCCATCCATAGATCACAATCTAAGCCCAACCGCATAACATCCTCGGTGTGAGTACTAAACTCCAGCGTTGGGCCATGCTCAGTGTCTATCCATTGCCAGCCAGTGACCAAAAAAGGCGCATCTTCCACTTGGATTCTGACTTTTTCCACCGGCGTCACTAAAAAATATTCACCGGCTTCATACCACAAAATACGGCTAAACATTGTCACCATAGCCGCTCGGGTAAACTTACCGCCTTCATGCAACCATTCACCATTTGCTTTAATCAGCAAATTCATGTCACCGCAAAACGGTGGAGACCAAGTGTCCACCGGCGGTTGTTTGGATTTAACCGCTGATAATCCTTTTAAATTCATATTCCACCTCAACGCCGTGTTATATTCGATAGCACATTAGTCCAACTCACCTCATCCGCAATATTATTCAACTTAGAAGCAAAGCCTTGAATTCATTTCACTGATAGAATCACTTCATCGACAATTTTCCGAGGTTCAGAGCAACATTATCTGCCTCGTCTATCAGAGTGTGACATTATGAAATCAACATTGGCAACCAAGTTTCAAGATCCCAGCCGTGGGGTTTACTTTATCGGCACCACGCCGCCAAAGTCCTCTTTAGTAGAAGAACAATTAGAACAAATAAGCGAGAAACTGCTTGAGCGCTTAACAGGAATCGATGTTGATGGACTGATCGTTTACGACATACAAGACGAAACAAGCCGCATTGATAAACCACGCCCTTTTCCTTTTATGGAAACTCACGACCCAAGAGCCTGGTCCAAACGTCTTCACCAGCAATCTGGTCAACCCGTTATCACTTACAAATCCGTTTCATCACGCAGCGCGGCTGAGTTTTCTGGCTGGTTAACCGAAGCGTGGGAAGATTTTGGCATTCGTGATTTGGTATTAGTCGGCTCGCCATCGTCTGATGGCGACATTAAATTACCACTTCCACAGGCCTATGACACACTAAAACAGTCCCCCCATGCGTTTAACTTGGGTGGTGTAACCATCGCAGAACGACACGCCAAAAAAGGCGACGAACATCTGCGTCTTTTGAAAAAGTCTGAATCAGGTTGCGAGTTCTTTATTTCCCAAGCGGTTTACAACCATCAAGCCACTGCGGATCTTATCAGTCGATACGCCAGAACATGCAAAGAACAAGGTGAAACACCAAAACGCATTATCCTGACGTTTACCCCCTGCGGTAGCGCCAAAACGCTTGAATTTATGGAATGGTTGGGGATTTCTGTACCCGATGCCACGAAACACCGCATTTTGGATGCGCAAGCCCCACTAGAAGAATCCATTAAGATTTGCCGTAATGCCTTAGAACAAATTATTGAAACCGCACTACCGCTCGGCGTTCCACTGGGTTTGAATATCGAAAGCTTGACCAACCGCAAAGAAGAAATTGACGCTTCAATCAAGCTCTATAAGCTACTAAAGGCGACACTAGATCTGAAACTGGCCGAGCAGTCTCTATCCAAATAGCCATTTTTAACAAGCTCGCTAAATAAGCGTATCTAATTTAGCCAAAACTTGTTCAATACGAATATGCTGCATGGCCTTAGGGTCATGCACGCGGGTTGACCAAGGTAATTCAGACACTGATTTTTGATACTCTTTGACCACCAGCGCCTCGTAAACGCTAACCACTTTGTCTAAATCTTTGTAAGGCCCTGTTCGCTGAGGATTGGAATGCGCGTAAATGCCCAACACAGGTGTTCCAACTAAGGTTGCCATGTGGGCAGGCCCAGTATCAGGGCTGACTACAAGCTCGGCTCTCTTTAGCACGGCTAACATCAAATTCAGTGGCGTTTTACCCACCAGATTAATCACCTGCTTAGATCGGCCTGCAATAATAGACTGAGCGAATGTTGCTTCATTAGCAGAGGGCCCACCAGTAATAACCAGACATAAGCCCTTACCTATCACGTAATCCAATACCGCTTGATAGCCCTCTATCGTCCAATTTCTCTCCGCTTTAGAGGCCGAGGGGTTAACTACAACATAACGCTCAGGCAACTCTAGAGGAACATCCGGCAAAACCAACTCACAGGGCAGAGAGGGCTGAGTCACACCCAACACACTCGCAATTGACAAAAAAGAGTCTAATACATGCTCGCCTTGCGGTTCTGGTGCCAGTTCATTAACAAACCAATGCTGCTTTTCACGGGAATGAGACAAAGCAAACCCTATTCGCCTTTTTGCCTTGATCATCCGAGACACCACACTGGCCCTAAAAGACCATTGCAAGTGCAGCAAAACATCAAATGTCTGATTTTTTAATGCTGCACGCAGCGCCCAAAGCCCAGTAAAACCGTTTTTTTTATCATACTCTACCACCTCAACCCCTTTGAGCAAGCGCACTAAATTGGCCTCTAATGGGGACGTAATCCAAGTGACTTTCATGGCAGGATGCTGCTTCATAATCGCTTGAACCACCGCCATGGCATGACACACATCGCCCAGCGCGGACAAACGCACCACAGCCAGACGTGAAACACTCTCACCTAGTACTTTTTTTTGCGTAGACTCTTGCGGCATGAATTCCTCTGGGGCTGCTTAAATTCGGGAAATATTATAGAATAGTCTGCCTTGAATGTGTCTTACTTTATCAAGCTTCCCAAGCAAGACCCAGATCATCCTAATTAAAGCGAGCCATATGCCACAAGCCCAAAAAATTTCGCCTAACACGACCTTGTTAATCAGCGATCAAACACAATCTCTGGCCGCGTCATGGTTTGACCCTGATTACTGGCAGTCGCAGCATGCACTCGCTGGTACAGGGACTGGCCGAGGTGCTGTGTGGTTTATCAAAAGTCCCTTGGGAAATTTTGTTTTACGTCGTTATCGCAGGGGTGGCCTCATTGCTAAATTCAATAAAGACTACTTTCTCTTTACTGGGCAAAAGCACACACGCCCTTGGCTAGAACTCAGCTTACTAGAGCAAATGCGCTCCCTTGACTTGCCCGTACCACGCCCTATTGGCGGAATCTATGTGGTTGATAAAGGCTTTTACCAAAGCCAACTGTTAACTGAAACCATTGCAAACGCTCAAGACCTTTTTGAGATCATTAAAATGGGACAGAGTCATCAACTCGATTGGCATAACATTGGCACTGTGGTGAAACAGTTCCATAACCAAGGCATTTACCACTCAGACTTAAACTGCCATAACATCATGATTGATCAGGACAATAAAGTCTGGTTAATTGACTTTGATAAATGCGAACAACGATCACAAGATCAACAATGGCAACAGGCTAACCTTGATAGATTAAAACGCTCTTTAGATAAAGAATCTAAACTGCATGCCGAATTCACTGTTTCTGATGCGCAATGGCGCAATTTTTTGGAAGGCTACCGTGGCTAAAAAAACCTCTTCTCTTGATAAACACTTTACCCACTTTCTGGCACCAAAACATTGGTTAACATGGTGTGCGATGGGCATTGCATACCTATTAAGCTTTTTACCTTGGGCACTACAACAAACTGTGGGCAAATATCTCGGTCGACTCCTGCATGCAATGGCTAAAAGACGCCGCCACATTTGTGACGTGAATTTAAAAATTTGCTACCCAGACTTAACCGAAAATGAACGCAAAAAACTCACTAAAGACCATTTCGAAAGCATGGGAAAAGGCACAATAGAGACCTTCGCCTCTTGGTTTCAGGACCAAAAAAAATACCAACACCGCATTACCTTTGAGGGTCAGGAGGTGATTGACAAAGTCCTCGCCGAAGGCCGTGGATGCATCTTAATAAGCGGTCACTTCTCTTCCCTTGATATATGCGGCAGCCAAATGCCTCGCTTCTTAGATGTTCATCCCATTTACAAACTGCAAAAAAACCAAGTCATGAACTGGGTCATGGAACGCCAGCGCCAAGCGATCTTCTCCAAAACCATTGAACGCACGAATATGCGGGAAGTCCTAAAATCGCTGAAACAAAATAAAGCGGTCTGGTATGCGGTCGACCAAGATTACGGTCGAAAAAATTCTGTGTTTGCTCCCTTCTATGGTCGCCAATGCGCCACGATTGCGCACATCGGTCGCATTGCAAACATGACGAATGCTCCCGTAGTACTTTATGATTACGGCAGAACAGAAAATGGCTATCACCTGAGACTGGTCGAAGTGGATAACTACCCAACGCAAGATGATGTGGAAAACGCCACGCGAATAAACGAGCTAATGCAAGCCATTATTGAACCTAAAAAAGCACAATACTTTTGGTCACATAGACGTTTCAAAACTCAGCCTGTTGAAGGTGATCCATCACCTTACAATAAATAAAAGTTCGTTAAAAACACGGCATACAATCAAAGCACGCCATCACGTACTTCTGCCATTAAACGGAGTGATTTCAAGCGCGCTTCTGGATCATGGATTGGCATAGACACTATTAACTCATCCACACCTGTAAGCTGCAAGAAGCTGTCCAGTTGAAACGCAACTGAGGCTTTCGAGCCCACCACAGCGTATTGCAGCATGTGCTCTACCATCTGCTTCTCACTTGCAGACCAAATGCCATCCATTGTTTCAATGGGCTTCGAAAAAGGTAGGTTTCGATTACGTCGCAAGTTAACAAACTGCTGCTGAGCTGAAGTGAATAAATAGCGGGCTTCCTCATCACTCTCCGCCACCACCGCCATAATTCCGGCCATAGTATGTGGTTTCGTTATTTGATCGGACGCCTTAAAATTACGACGATACACAGTCAACGCTTGAATCAGCTGATCAGGTGCAAAATGAGAAGCAAAAGAATAGGGTAATCCAAACTCAGCGGCGACTTGAGCGCTGTACAAACTGGAACCCAACATCCAAAGCGGCACATGTGTATTGTGCCCCGGCACAGCCATGACCCCCTGTGCACTGCTACCGAGTAAACGCTGTAACTCTAAAACATCATCTGGATAGCTATCGACCGACGCGTCCATATTACGCCTCAAAGCACGCGCTGTTTGCATGTCTGTGCCCGGTGCCCTTCCTAACCCCAAGTCAATACGGCCTGGATACAATTCAGCCAAAGTCCCAAACTGCTCTGCTATAACCAAGGGAGAATGATTGGGCAACATGACACCGCCCGAACCAATCCGAATGGTTGTCGTTGCCGCACCAAGATAAGACAGTACAACCGACGTCGCTGAACTCGCCACCGCGGCCATACCGTGGTGTTCTGCTAACCAGAAACGAGCATAATGATTTTCTTCCGCTGCAACGGCCATACGCTTACTCATATGCAATGAATCTGCAACAGAATAGCCCTCAGCAACGGGAGCAAGGTCAAGAATTGAAAAAGGAACCATAGTATTTACCCAATAATAAGACTGCAAAATAACATAGAGAATAAATGGGACTTTTTATACGAGGAACAAGTCGACAATCATGCAGTAAATGCAGAAGCGCCACCGCGCGATTGTCAACGGTGGCACTGATCTTTCTGCTCACAAAAAATACTTACCTGTTTTCTAGGCGATTGTAGTCTAAGATACCGCTTTCTCTGGGACGATCTAACGCGTTCAAGTTCGCAATACTGTCGCTCACAAACCAAAAGTCTGGATGCGTTCTACGTATTCCAAAGCGACTCAAAAGGGCGGCGTAGTCTTCCGCTGTCTTAAGCGTTGACACCTGCTCAGCCCATTCAATTAACGCCTTCTCTTCCACGCGCATCAATACGTTTGGATAATCTCCCAACACACCTTTCACTAGGGTAAGACTGTCTTCTTCAGGCAAACGAGCCGCCTCTTCATCCAACAGACTAGAAATATTGGCATGGGCTTTATTATGAATAACACTGATTACCTCAAACGGTCTGCCTTGTTGAGTAATCAACACCGTTGCCACATTAGGGAAATGCCTCAAACCTCCGCCTCGAACAGATTGCAACTCCTGCAACGCTTTACTATGTGAAGTCGACAGCTTGCTCGACGCTAAGTCATGTTCATGGTTGAGCACCTTGGCTAATTTGTTGCGCAGCTTTTCATACAGTTCCGCTTGAGTATCCCGGGAGGAGTAAACCACATCGGTTTGCTTATTCACTTTTATAAAATCACTAAAAATGTAATCTTTGATGGTTTGACTGGCATCTCGATACCAAAACTGACGAATCGACTCTCTGTCTTCTTTTGGCAACAGTAATAAGAAATTCATCTCACCTTCCATGCGCAAAAAATCCATATAAAGCCGTGTCGCCAACTGATGTCCCACATTACCGTATACGTCAAAACCGGCGACCAATAGATAGTGAATGCGCTCCAGCAAAGGATAATCAATCACCCACGCAGTTTTAGGCGCTTGCCCTACCATGCCCTTCACAACCGAAGCATTATCAAAGTGTCGAAAAATAGTCAAAGCCGCATTATCATTGATGTCATCGCCATCCCAAATAAGCCCTAAATCCAGTGATACATTCTGTTTTTCTAGATTCTCGATCACTTGAGCCTTTTTAGACAAATAGGATTTTTGTTGATCCGACAACTTAATCCAAGACGCCAAAGGCAGCGTTGAATCTGTTACAGCGGGCAAATCTAGGTTTTGTACTGTACCTTCTAAATAGTCAGCACTGCCCTGACTATATGCGACTTCAGGGTCCACAAAATACACCCAAAACTGCTCGTTTATCACGTTTACCGCAACCTGACCTCGACATACAGGCCCTTTAATAAAAGCCATAATGGTATTTTGAGAATGGTCTAATAAAAATCGATAGCGTCCATAAATCGGAATGTCGCTAAACGCTTTAAAAGGATTCGTCGCTATATCCGGTGCATAGCCTGGCGCTTGCGTGACCTCGTATTCATCCGTATAAAAATACGCTTGCCAACGAGCGAACCTCGCTTCATTGAGAGACATAGGTATGTGATTTTTTTGCACCTTCACTTCTGGATCGAGCCACAACCGATAATACACAGTATCGACACCAGGAGGATCATAAGGTCGACGCGTCGCAATGATATCAATAGGCTCCCCTGGCGGTGTGGCAGAACGGACTAGTTTAAAACGATAATCTGACGCGGAAGTGGACTCCGAGTCATTACCTTCCTCATCATCAAGGTATAAGCTGTATAAATAAAGATGCTCATAGATGTATCGGGAAACAAGCTGGCCTTTTAAGGTATCCTGATTTAATCGCGACTCCCATAAAGCTACTTTCTGCTGAAGCGCATCGGGAATAGGCTCTTCGTTCGGTATCTTGGCCCCTTTTGCCAACCACCGAGTTAACACACTGTATTCGTCTTTATTTAAAGCAGGTAAACCATAAGGCATGCCCGCGTAAGGGTATTTCTCTTCGAAAGAATTAATCTCTTCAATACTTACGCACTGCTGCTCACGAGCTAAAGAAAAATCATAATCATCAGACAAAATAGGCTGGGTGAAAGCACCCTGTGCTTGACGAAGTGCGATCGAACGATAAAGCAAACTACCATTCAGATTGGCAGCAGGAGATTGTCCACGCTCATTCAGGACTGGATGGAAACCCTTTTCACGCCAGGCTTCAGTCGTCTTTGCATCCAAATACAAACGCGTCGGCGATGCCGATAGCAAACGCGTACCGTCGTAAACCAGTGAGGCTGACGCCCCCCGCTCTATGCCTGCCGAACTGGTCAGTTTCAACTGACAAGGCGCGTCGTAGCAAGCATGGCAAGAAACACAACGCGTATCCAAAATAGGCCTAACTTTGTCATTATAAAATGCCGCGTCTTGCTCACTCACCGCCACAACACGGTTCTCAGGTGACGCTTCACCATAAGTAAAGTCAAGCTGTTGGGTTGCATACGCTGCACAGCCGGAAATCACCAAAAACACACACAACAACATCCAACGAGACATGCAAACTCCCTTTTAGAATTGATATTTTTTACAAGGGATGTCATCCCTACTGCCCTTGCAATAAAGAAGGGATAATCATAAAAAAAAACGCCCTTGGGCGTTTTTCGTATTTACTTCACTTCAACGTAAGGCGCGCCTTACGCTTTTACATCCGAGTCATCGTCAAGACCGTCGTCTTCCAGATCATCAGACAATTCGTAAGAATCTTCACCCATTGCATCGTTTGCTAACAGCAAAGCATCTTCGTACGCACCACCAAATTCGATACGCGTAATATCGTACAAATCATATTCAAAGGTTTCATCAAACCAGCGCGCATCTGAACCGATTTCCTCTAGCTCATACGTAATTGCATCGGCACGTACGACACGGCCAATTTCGCAGCTATCCGGCTCAATTTCTTCACGGTGCAAGGTGACCAAACCAAACTCTTCACTCACATCCATGAGTAAGACGGCAAGATCTTCTAAATCCACTTCGGGATCCACGACTGTCTCACCACGCAGTTCTAGCACTTTTTTCTGAAAATCATTAAGGGGAGCCGGATGCACAAAATCGCTAATGTCCTCAAGAAAGAGAACTTGATAGCCATTCAGGCGTACGCTTTCATCCACTAGTTGCAGCAGAACCACTTCTTCATTGGCATCCACAACAAAACCATCCGTCCAGTTATCTGGTCCGTCTAAGTCTTCTCGAAAAATGCGAACAACGTTGTTTCGAGTGCGGGCTTTTTCCAGTTCAATGAGCATATTGGCTCCCTAAAAAAACATAAAAAATAAACTCATGCTAGTGTAAACCCAGTCAGCATAAGGCACAACTTAAGCCACTAGTTTTAAGGTACTAGTTTTTAAGGCACTACTTTTTACAGTATGTCTTTATTCACCTATTCAAATGACATTACCATGCCAAAAGCACCTTAGTGCAGTACCGCATGCCAATCTTCAATCATATCGATTAGATCATCCAAACCACATTCCGCTTGAATACCATCGGTCGAGGTTTGATAAAAGCTTTCCTGAGAATCAAACATGGCTTTGATCTCTTCCTCCGCCGAATCTAGATCGACCTGACGATTAACCGAGACACCTTCTTCATTTAATACAACCTGAAAAGGACCATGAGCAAATTCGGTTACTTCTTTTTCGGTTTCAGCCAAACGCGCCGCCATTAAGACACGCTGTATACTTTCTAGATCACGAACGTATTCTGACACCCATTCGCCAATCGCAGCGAATTCATAGCCAGTAAAAATACGGTACGCGTTTTCGTCCTGATCAAAGGCAATTTCATAATCCATGACCGTGAACCTCACTGTTATTCATCTGTTTTCTCATCTTGATCTGTTTGCTCACCATGATGTGCTTGGCTTTGACGGTAAGCCTGATTGATAGCTTGTTGACGCTGAGGTATGGCAGCAGCCAATCTGGCTTGACGTTCGGCTTCTTTTTTCGCTTTTGCTTCTTCTACCAAGCGCTCTTCAGCGGCAATCATGGCAGGCGTTTCCATCACATAAGGACCAATGGCGCCGGTTCTAACATCATTTAGAAAAACTTCCGCCGCTTTGTGCATATCTATCTTACCACCTGCCCGCAGCGCACCGCGTTTCGAGCCAATGATTTTAAGTACATCATACGGGTCTGGCGGCAGTTCGTTTAACTTATAGCGGGTTGTCAAAGAGTCCACATAATCCGCTATAAAAAATTTTAGCCCAGCAAGAGCAACGTCTTCATAGTCAATGGCCGTATCACGCACCGCCCCCGTAACCGCCAAACGATAACTGGCGGCCGGATTTTCGATTTTTGGCCACAAAATACCGGGCGTATCTAATAATTGAAAACCATTCGTGACTTTTAATTTTTGCTGGGATTTTGTCACCGCAGGCTCATCACCCACTTTTGCCACTCGTCGGCCGAGTAGAGCATTCATTAAACTGGATTTACCGACGTTTGGAATACCAGCTATCATGGCGCGAATTGGCTTTTCAGCACT
The DNA here is from genome assembly GCA_964494965.1 of uncultured Maribrevibacterium sp. Taxonomy (GTDB): domain Bacteria; phylum Pseudomonadota; class Gammaproteobacteria; order Pseudomonadales; family Marinomonadaceae; genus Marinomonas. Next base: position 5,204 of record CAZBUC010000012.1, on the reverse strand, counting down.
GCCTCGATGGGGCACCATCTGACTCACCCACTGACTGATCTTTGCCACATCGGCTTTATCTAATGTCGAAAATGGGTGCGCTAATACCGTTTCATTGCCACGCCAATGCTCTAACCATAAGTCTAGACGAGATTGGTCAGCTAAGTCTTTTTTATTCAAAAGACGCAATACTGGCACATCACCGCGCAACGTATTGAGCATAGGATTTTGGCTGGAATCAGGGATGCGGGCATCCAACACCTCGATTACAATGTCTACTTGCGTCATGACTTCTTCAATCTCACGACGTGCTTTATTCATGTGCCCCGGATACCACTGAACGCTCAACCTAACTCCCCCATCACAACCAAGTTTTTTTCGGTGGCGAATTCTAACATAAGTTCTCAATAAGGTACTTATAAACCTTTTGGGACCCAGACATTTTGGCAATTTATCCTCATCTGACTTATGTCAAGGCACACTTGAGTTCACTCTTTTATACTGGCTAGCACTTAATAGACGTGAGCGAGGAATCTGCACCCCGCCACCACGCTTATTAGGTTGTTCTCTCGATCGGGCTTAACCGCCCACTTAGCCGAGGCTGTGTGTGGCCTCGGCTTTTTTCGTTGGCGAATTCGCCCCTTCTTCCTGTTTAAATGATCAAATCCCCCTACTGATAAAGTATCGTGCTGTCTTTTTGTGTTTTTTTTTGCAAAAATGCCAATCATAAGAACAACTACCTCAATCCGAATCCTCGCCGTCCAAACCATGCGAAGGGAACAAGAGAACCCAGACAATGAAGATCAAGGTGATTATCGCGTGCGGCTTGGCACTGTTATTTTGTCATAATGCCCTATCAACTACCCTTAAAATGGCCTTCGATGCTGACCCAATTTCTTTAGATCCTCACGAGCAGTTGTCCGAAAGTACGTTGCAGTTTTCACACATTGTTTTCGATCCGCTATTACGCTGGGGAAAAGATAGCCAATTTGAGGCGCGCCTTGCCACACATTGGAAACGTATTGACGACCAGACCATGCGATTTTTCTTACGCAAACAGGTCTCTTTTAGCAGTGGTAACCCTTTTACCGCTAATGATGTGGTGTACACCATAGAACGGCTGAAAAAATCGCCTGATTTTCGAGCCATGTTTGACACCATAGCTTCCGCTTCCGCTATCGACGCTCATACACTCGACGTCAAAACTACCTACAATAACCCTCTATTGTTAAACATGATGACTTACGTGTTCCCACTCGATAAGGCATTTTATCAACACCAAGATCAAATCATTAAATATGGCGATACCTTCGCCTCTCGCAATGTGTCGGGCACTGGCCCTTTTATACTTACCAATCGAAAGCTTGGCAGTCGCATGGAATTTGCTCGTAACCCCAACTACTGGGATACACACTCCGCTGGCAATGTCGAACACATTGTATTAACCCCTATCCACGCAGATTCCACTCGCCTCGCGGCTTTACTGTCGGGTGATGTGGATTTTATTTCCCCCGTCTCCCCTATTGATGTTGAACGGGCGAAAAAAATCGCCGGAATACAATTGGTTACTATGCCAAGTACGCGCATTCTGCTAATGCACATGAATCAGCAAAGACGTAAAGAGTTTCAAGATGTACGGGTAAGAAAAGCCATTAATCTTGCTATTAACAAACCCCTCATCGTAGATAAAATTCTCAAAGGGTACGCCACACCTGCTGGTCAATTAAGTCCAGACCGTTTTTTAGGTCACATTAATGGTTTAGAGCCCGAGTACCATCTGGAAAAAGCGCGCTTACTGATGCAAGAAGCGGGCTACGAAGAAGGATTTCGCATCAGCATGATGGCCCCAAACAACCGCTACATGAACGATGAAAAAGTGGCTCAAGCCATTGCGGCCATGTTGGCTCGAATTAACATTACGGTCGATTTAAAAACGCTACCAAAGGCGCAATACTTTAAAGAATTCGACAGACGCAGTGCTGACATGATGATGCTTGGCTGGCAATCCGATACCGTTGACTCAAACAATCTGTTTGAGTTTATTATTGCCTGTGAAGACGGCAATACAGGCTTAGGCGCTTACAATGCCAGCGCCTATTGTCGCCCCAGCATTGACGACGATATTAAGCAGTCTAATCGTGAAATGAACCCAGAAAGACGCTTACGGTTACTACAAAGAATAGAGAAAACCCTCTATGACGATGCCGCCATAGTGCCGCTTTACTGGCAATCTCTCATCTGGGCGGCAAAAGACAACATTCACATAAAAGGCATAGTAAACGACCAAAACTTTCCTTACCTGGGGGATTTATCCATTGAAACAGAATAAACACCTTAGTCGTTTTACCCTGATCCACATTGTCGATAGGAAACCCATTTCGTTATGGTAATTTTCATACTCCGCCGATTGCTGCAAGCTTGTTTTGTGATGATCATCATCAGCCTGATCAGCTTCGCGATTCAAGACAAACTGGGCGACCCTGTGCAACAAATGGTCGGCATGACAGTGTCTCAGCAAGAACGGGAGCAACTTCGTAACGAGCTTGGGCTTAATGACAGCTTTTTAAATCAGTATTGGCGATTTGCTCAGGGCGCTATACAAGGCGATCTTGGTACCTCTTATTACTACAAAGAACCCGCACTGGACGTCATTCTTGACAAGCTACCCGCCACACTGGAGCTGGCTTTTAGCGCGATATTTATCATTATTATCGTCGCCATACCTTGTGGTGTATGGGCCGCGATTAAACCCAAACACCCAGTCTCCCGACTGATCATGGTGGTGAGCTCCATAGGACTGTCTATTCCCATTTTTATTGTTGCGATTTTACTGGTTTATGTTTTTTCTATTGAGCTAAATCTCGCGCCCAGTTTTGGCCGAGGAGAAACCAAAGACATTTTTGGCGTATGGGAAAGTGGTTTTTTTACCAAAGATGGCCTAAGACATCTTTTACTCCCTAGCATGGCCCTTGCCATAGCCTTGATGCCGATTTTCATTCGCCTTATTCGCGCAGAAATGATGGAAGTATTACAGTCGGAATACATCCGATTTGCTTGGTCTAAAGGCTTATCGGCTCCTCGCATTTATTTTAAACACGCATTAAAAAACACCATGCTGCCAGTGATCACAGTAGGCGGTATTCAAGCGGGGACCTTGGTCGCCTACACGATTTTGACTGAGACCGTTTTTCAATGGCCAGGAATGGGTTTTTTGTTTATGGATGCGGTGAATCGCGTTGATACCCCCCTGGTATCGGCCTACCTGATTGTCGTGGGGGGCATTTTTGTGGTCACTAACACCCTAGTAGATTTGATCTACGGCCTGGTCAACCCAACCGTTCGTCTAGCGAGTCATGGACTATGAAGTACCCCAAAAAAGACCTGATTCAACCTATGTCGGGCAGTCGCTGGCAACACATTTGGTCGGGATTTGTCGGCGACAAACTGGCGGTTATGGCTTTGATTATTTTTGCCTTTTACTGCATCGTTGCGCTTTTGGCGCCCTTGGTCGCGCCTTATGACGTCAAAGATCCCGCTTTTATGGACCTTGTGAACGCTGAAATTGCCCCTATGTGGATCAGCGGTGACCCACGTTTTTTGTTTGGCACAGATGCTCAAGGCCGTGATCTATTATCCGTCATTTTATATGGCACTCGGTTGTCACTCACCATTGGTCTTTGTGCGGTATTAATACAAGCTACCTTGGGAATTTGCATTGGGCTCGCCGCCGGCTATTTAGGGGGTCGAATTGATAACTTCTTAATGCGTTGCGCTGACATTCAACTGTCATTTTCTAATATGATGGTGGCCATCGTTTTTCTCGCTATTTTTCAGTCCCTGTTTGGCGTGGCCATGTACCAACAGCTTGCCATGGTGATGCTGATTTTAGTCATAGGTTTAACCGAATGGCCGCTTTTTGCTCGAACCATTCGGGCTTCTGTATTGGCTGAAAGACAAAAAGAGTACGTGGATGCGGCCCGAGTCATGGGATTAAGCTCAAAACGTATTATGTTTCGACACATTTTGCCAAACACACTTTCTCCGGTCTTGGTTATTTTTACGGTTCAAATTGCCAACGCCATTGTGGCCGAAGCCGCTTTGTCCTTCTTAGGGCTTGGCATGCCCGCCACGGAACCCTCCTTAGGCTCCTTGATTTCAGCCGGATTCGCTTACATGTTTGCTGGCTCTTGGTGGATTTGCGTGCTTCCCAGCATGACATTGATCATCTTAATTTTAGTGATGAACTTACTGGGTGATTGGCTACGGGATCACCTCAATCCTAGGACGTACAAAGACTAATATGAATTTATTAAGCGTCAGTAACCTACACGTCAACTTCCATATGAAGGAAAGAGAACTCGCGGCTCTGATTGATGTCAGCTTCACTTTAAACCGTGGCGAAAGAATCGCTATCGTGGGTGAATCAGGAGCAGGGAAATCCGTATTGGGGTTTTCCATTGTCAATTTGATTGGCAAACCAGGCTACATTCATTCTGGTTCGATCAAATTAGAAGACAAAGAATTAACCAGCATGAACGCTCGGCAATTACAGGCTATTCGAGGTAAGCGAATTGCGATGATTTTTCAAGATCCCATGATGACACTTAATCCGGTGCTCACGATTGGCGATCAGTTGGTCGAAGCCATCCGCAATCACACAAAAATCTCTTACAAAGACGCCCGCAGCATTGCCATTGAAAAACTGCACCATGTACAAATTGCTTCTCCGGAAAAACGCTTTGATCAGTACCCACATGAGCTATCTGGCGGTATGAGACAGAGGGTCATCATCGCATCTGTCTTGCTATTAAACCCCGACATCATCATTGCTGACGAACCGACAACGGCGTTAGATGTCACCATTCAAGCCGAAATTTTACAGCTGCTGTTGGCGATTTGTCGCGACAATGGCGTAGCATTAGTCTTGATCAGCCATGACTTGGGAGTGGTCTCAAAAGTGGCGGAACGCACTCTGGTAATGTACGCGGGTCAAATTGTTGAAGAAGGTCCCACACTGGAAATCATCAACGACCCCCAGCACCCTTATACTCAAGGTTTGTTAAATGCCTTGCCACAAATGACGTTACCCGGTCAGCGTCTCAACCAAATTCAAGGTAGCATGCCCTCGCTGGCAGAACGACCATCAGGGTGCGCTTTTCACCCTCGTTGCCCTTACGCCACACAAAAATGCAAGCAGCAACAGCCCGACTTTATTTACAGTGGCG
>CAZBUC010000011.1:0-20888 GCA_964494965.1 uncultured Maribrevibacterium sp. | reverse complement strand
GCATAAGACAGGAAAACATCTATGCGTTTATACAGATCACGAAACTCCTGCGGCGTTAAATCTCGCTGAATTAAACGTCCCCAGTCTTTTCTTAGCGCCCGTGCTTGTGATTGTAGTTCACTGGCAACGGGGACACTGCTGTCAACCATGTCCATAGTTTTATTGGCGGCGGCACTAGTTGTTTCAATAACGTAATTTAAGCGGTCGGATGCGTCGGTAATTTTGGTCGCGGAGTCATTACCGCCTTCACCAATAACCAAATCCATAGAGTCAATTTGAAAGTCACGGATAGCATCATGCAAACTACGGGTTAAACAACCCACTTCGTTGTAAAAACTATTGTGACGAGCTTCACTCAACTCTTGAATTATCTTTATAGCTCCACTGAAATCCCCTACTTCTAGGTGATTTAGGAGATCTACCGCACCGTCTTTTACTAGGTTTTCAAATTCCACTAATCCAGACCCCAATACTTTTGACATCGAAAATCCTTATTTAGCAGCGTCTATTCGTTCGAATATTTTCTCAATTTTTTCTTTGAGGGCTACCGCAGTAAATGGCTTGACAACATAACCGTTGACGCCAGCTTGGGCAGCGGCAATGATCTGATCACGTTTTGCCTCCGCCGTTACCATGAGAACCGGAATACTTTTTAATTTTTCATCCGCTCTTACAGCACGCAACAATTCGATTCCTGTCATTCCTGGCATATTCCAGTCTGTCACAAGAAAATCGATTGTCCCACCTTGAAGTATCGGCAAGGCTGTTGTCCCATCATCTGCTTCAACTGTATTGGTAAACCCTAAATCCCGTAACAGGTTTTTAATGATTCGTCTCATTGTCGAGAAGTCATCAACAATTAGGATCTTCATGTTTTTATCCAATGCAACCTCCACACCCCAAAGGTAATATTTCACCGCTCATAATTAATCTCGCCAATCGCTTAGTCGAGCCCTTAGTCGCATAGCCGCTTGGCTATGGATTTGACTGACTCTTGATTCACTGACACCTAGTACAGCACCAATTTCTTTTAAGTTGAGCTCTTCATTATAATAAAGAGACAAAATCAACTTTTCTCTTTCTGGTAAATTATCAATTTCTTTTGCCAGTTGACTCTGAAAATCACCTTCTTCAACTAATGAGTAAGGTGTATTGTGAGACTCTGACTCTACACTGTCTAAACTAGTTGTATCAGAGTCTAGCATTTCTTCATAGCTAAACAACTGAGTAGACAGAGAAGAATGTATCATTTCATGATATTCATCTATTTTGATACCCATGTGAGACGCAACCTCAAGATCTGAGGCATCACGACCGAGCGTTGCCTCTAACTCTCTTATGGCACTAGACACAGCACGGCCGTTTCTGCGTACAGAACGAGGGGCCCAATCGGTTTTACGAACTTCATCCATGATAGAACCACGAATGCGGATACCTGCATACGTTTCAAAACTCGCCCCTTTAGTGGATTCGAAACGCTTATAGGCCTCAATCAACCCCATCATACCGGCTTGAATAAGGTCATCAACGTCAACACTATCGGGCAATCGAGCCAATAAATGATAAGCAATTTTCTTTACCAAATATCCATATTGCTCGACTATCACATCGACAGCCAACGTTGCTTTTTTAGAATATGTGTTATATCCGCTCTTTATCTGCATAAAAAAATTTAAGCAACCTTTATCATTTAAACATGTCGCGATCACTAACTGTACTACATAGTTTAGTGTAACGCTTTCAGTAATAACATATTTTTACTAGCTACCGTACTTTAATGATCCGTAAAGCTGACTGTAATGCTCAGCTGTATAAACCGCTCTACTTATCAGGTTGTGCGCCCGCGCAGGTTCTATGTCATCGGGTATTCGCTGACCATCGGCAATATAAACAACAGGCAAACCTTCTTCTATAACAACGCTAATTGCTTCACCAAGTGATGCTGACTCATCTAGTTTACTTAAGACACAGCCATCCAACTGCACTCGAGAATAAATATCGACCACTGTCTTTAACACTTGCCTTTGACTTGTACAGGGTAAAACTAGAAGTTTTTTCAGGCTTGCACGCGCCCTTTTCATCATAAGCAACTGACGTTCTAAATTTGAATCTCTCGGATTCATCCCAGCCGTATCAACCAAAACCAAAGAATAATGAGCGTATTTAGCCAACACTTCATTCAGGTCGGAATATTCATTCACTACTTCAACTGGCACATTCAAAATACGACCAAAGGTTCGTAGCTGTTCATGGGCCGCAATTCGATAGGTATCCGTGGTGATCAGCACAACACCATCAGAACCATGTTTTAATACATGCTGAGCGGCAATTTTACCGATCGATGTCGTTTTACCAACACCCGTAGGCCCCATAAAAGCGATACAGCCTTTGAGTTCTGGCGAGCCGGAGCGAATGGGAATATAATCAGCCAAGTGAGCAAGAAGGCGATTCCAATCATCCTCGCGACCTTTAAGATCAATATCATCGATGAGCCTTGAAATAACAAAATCAGATAAACCTAGTTTTTTGAGTTTCTCACGGGTACGTATCTCAATGACATTTTCTTTTACCTCAGAACGCTCTTCACTTCGTTGACGCTGCTCAAGCATGGCTTTGACATCCTTGAGCTCTTGTTCCATATCACGCAACTGCTTATCACTTTCACGCTTTTGAATAGACAAAGATTCGGCAATACCAATGTCTTCTTTATCTTTTTCGAGGGGTGGCATCTCAAATGCAGCAGAGGAACGCTTATCAGTAGGACGAACAGGAGGGTTTTGGACAGGAGCTTGTTGCTTAGCTCTCTCTATACGCTCTAAATACTCAGCACTGGGGTCAGTTTTATTTTCGGTTCGTTCTGAAGGATAGCTAGGCTGACGCTTTGGCGCCATAGAAGGAGGCAGAGATCCATCATAATCTAGGGCCGCAACAATCTCTATCTCGCCAGTAGGCAGACGTTGATTTGACAAAATGACCGCATCGGGGCCAACGGCATCACGAACTTTGCGTATCGCTTGCCGCATGTCAGGTGCTCGAAACCGCCTAATTTGCATGAATAAACCAATCCTTTCAGTGTATTTTTCTTACAAATCCATAGCTTACCCGAAAGATCTTGATAAATATAGATACATTGCATCGCCTAGATAGCGCGCACCTATTGGCCAATCACACCAACCACAGTGATACGCTTGTGATCTGGCACTTCTTGGTAAGATAACACTGCCATGTTGACCATACCATATCGCATAAATCGCGCTAACATAGGGCGTATAGGGGCAGAAACAATCAAGATTGGCGTATTCCCCATCGCCTCTTGCTGCTCCGCGGACTGGCGCAATGTCGTCTGCAACTGCTCAGCCATTTGAGGCTCTAATATAAGCGCCTCTTCATTTTTTATCCCTGACTGCTGACTTTGCTGCACTGTCTGCATTAACATTTTTTCAAGTTGAGGATCCAAGGTCAATACAGGAATTTCTTCCACACCATCTGCCAAAGTTTGTATGATCAAACGAGACAATGAGGTGCGCACCGCCGCTGTTAAAATCATCGGATCTTGGGTCTTTGGCTGCACACCCATAATGGATTCAGCAATCGTGCGCATATCTCTTAATGGCACACCCTCTATCAGCAGGTTCTGTAGCACTTTGAGTAACACACTTAAAGGAACAGTATTAGGCACTAATTCTTCAGCCAGTTTTGGGTTGTATTGTTTCAATAAACTTAGCAATTGTTGAACTTCATCATGACCAATCAATTCATAAGCGTGTTTATGCATGATCTGATTAATATGAGTGGCAACAACAGTACTGACATCAACCACGGTATAACCATAGGTCTGGGCTTGGTCACGTTTTTTCGGATCAATCCATACCGCATCCAAACCAAAAGACGGATCCTTACCCGGTATGCCATCAACAGTACCAAACACCTGACCTGGATCAATGGCTAAATCTTTATCGGGGTGAACTTCAGCTTCGGCCAGACTCACCCCCATTAGCGTCACACGGTAAGCGTTTGGCATTAAGTCCAGGTTGTCGCGAATATGAACACTTGGCACCAAGAAACCAAGATCTTGAGAAAGCTTTCTTCGTACGCCCTTGATACGCGCTAATAGCTCACCACCTTGTGATTTATCGACCAAAGGAATCAGTCTATAACCAACCTCTAAGCCCAACATATCAACCGGTGCAACATCATCCCAACTAAGGTCTTTTGTTTCTGCCGGTGCTGCATTATCACCCATTTTTTTACTGGTACTTTTTGTACTTTGTTTTGCTTTTTGTTTTTTACGATATTCTAAAAAGTAGGCCAAGCCACCCAAACATGCCGCCAGCGACAGAAAAGAAAAATGCGGCATACCTGGCACAATCCCCATTACTGTCATCACGCCCGCGGCCACATAAAGCGCCTTAGGGGAACCAAACATCTGCGTGACAATCTGCGAACCCATGTCGCCAGATTCATTGACACGAGTTACCATTATGGCGGCCGCTGTAGAAAGCATAAGGGATGGCAACTGCGCTACCAAGCCATCTCCAATCGTTAATAAAGAGTAACGCTCAACGGCTTCTGTGAAAGAAAGGTCATGCTGAGCCATACCCACACCCAAGCCACCAATGATATTAATGCCCAGTATTAATAAACCCGCAACGGCATCGCCTTTAACAAATTTAGACGCACCGTCCATCGAGCCATAAAATTCTGCTTCAGACGCGATTTCCATACGACGCTGTTTCGCTTGCTCAGCATCTATCATACCCGCATTTAAATCCGCATCGATCGCCATTTGTTTACCAGGCATGGCATCTAAAGTAAATCGAGCACTGACTTCCGAAATACGCCCAGCACCCTTTGTGACGACAGCAAAGTTGATAATCATCAAAATAGCAAAAACCACAAAGCCAACAACATAATTGCCACCAATAACCACTTCACCAAAGGCTTGGATTACTTTACCCGCGGCATCCGGACCTTCGTGACCATCCAGAAGAACGACTCGCGTAGAAGCCACATTTAGGGCTAGCCTCATTAATGTGGATACTAACAAAACCGTTGGAAAAACAGCGAAGTCTAGAGGGCGTAGCGAATAGACAGCCACCAACAAAACGACGATGGCCAAAGCAATATTAAAAGTAAAAAGGACATCCAGAAGAAAAGCAGGAATAGGAAGTATCATCATCGCTAGTAGCGACAATAACAAAATGGGAATACCTAGATTCCCGCGAAAAACACCTTGCACTTGTCCCGAAAACCGGCCGCGATCAAAGTTCAAACGACATCCCTACAGAAAAAACAGTTCATGATTAACTTCCGTCCCATTGAAACTCTTCAGGCACATCTAACAAAGGCATGGCCCCTGGCATCGGAGCACCCATTCTGGCATTACGTAACTGATACACGTACGCAAGCAACTGAGCGACGACTTTAAACAAACCTTCGGGAATTTCATCACCAATCTCAGTGTGAAAATAAATCGCCCTTGCGAGTGCGGGCGATTGTATCACAGGGATATCATAGTGATTGCCTACTTCGCGAATTTTCAACGCAATAAAGTCCCCACCTTTTGCCAGCATAACGGGGGCACTGCCGCCAGACTGATCGTACTTTAGAGCGACAGAGAAATGCGTAGGGTTAGTAATAATAACATCCGCTTTTGGCACATCTGACATCATTCGATTCATTGCCGCTTGTCGTTGTAACTGACGAATCCTACCCCGAACCTGAGGATCACCCTCTTGTTGTTTAAATTCGTCTTTTACCTCTTGTTTGGTCATCTTTAACTTTTCTTTGTGAGACCAAACTTGAAAAGGAACATCAATCGCAGCAATAAAAGCCAACGCCAAGCTGATAAAGATAAATGACCAAATGATAATATCGATACCATGTGCAAGCGATAATTCAATAGACTGAAAAGTAAGCCCTAATGTTTCAGGTAAAAAGTAACGTATTACTAGAAAAGCCACTCCCCCCACCAAAGTCACTTTAGCGATGGACTTAAAAAGCTCGACCAAAGATTGTACCGAAAACATTCTTTTCAAGCCCGCAATAGGATCCATCTTGCTAAGCTTTGGCGTCACAGGATCCCAAGAAAAACCCAGCCCACCCAAAGCAACGCTACCAATAATACCTGCTACTGCTAAAACCGACATCAGCAATACCATGGAGTCCATGATACTAACCACGGAAACATAGAGATGAAAAATCATTCGGTTAAGGTCGAACAGATCTTCTCTTTCAACTAAAAAATTAAAATTAAACGAGTCAGCCAAGTCTCTAACTAATAGCGTCCCCGTACCATAGATGGTCACAGCGGCCACAATAAGCAGAAGTGCAGAGCTCAGATCTTTGGATCGAGGTAAATTACCTTTATCGCGCGCATCCTGTAATTTCTTACTACTGGCGCTTTCGGTTTTTTCACTACCGTCTTCGTTTTCAGCCATCGATACGAATCCCCCATGTTGTTTGCATCCAATCGATCATTTCACCAAAAAACAACAGGTAAATATTTAAAAAGTCACTTAGCATTATCCAGAAAAAGAACAGTGAAAATAGCATTATTATGGGAAAACCCAGGGCAAAAATATTCAGCTGAGGAGACGCTTTAGCGACCATACCAAACGCTAAGTTAATCACCAACACAGCCACTGCCAAAGGCATCACAATCAATAACGCTTTTTCAAACATCCAACCGCCCATTAGCACTAATTCCCAGTAACGCTCGCTACTAAAACCCGCACCAATAGGCCAATAAGTAAAGCTTTCAGCCAAGTACTCTATCATCACTAGGTGACCATTGGTCCCCAAAAAAGCCAAAGCCACCATGGATAAATAATATTGCCCCAGAGTCGCGACCGATATCCCGTTTGCAGGATCGTTTGACATGGCAAAACCCAAACCCGCCTTCATTGCCGCTAACTGACCCGCAAGTGAAAACAGTTGAAATAAAATGGTGACGATAAAACCTAACACAAAACCGATCACCAACTGTTCAGCGATTAATATGATATAAGCAGGCGATACAGGGTCATAGGGGGGAATATCAATAACAGGGGTTATAATCACAGCGATGACAAAAGAAAACATGACACGAATTCGCGCATTGACTAAGCGGCTACCAAACAAAGGAAACGCCATGAAGAATGCGCCTATCCGAAAAAACGGCAACAAAAAACTGATCGTCAAATTCATTAGCTGATCAGGGTTTATTTCTAACATCAGCCGATTATCATTGGAATGTTAATCAATAAATCCGTGGTAAAATCAGTTAGCTTAGTCAGAATCCATGACCCAAGCTGCATAATCACCAAAATAGTTACGATTAATCTTGGCAAAAAAGACAGGGTTTGTTCGTTAATCTGTGTTGCTGCTTGAAACACACTGACCAGCAAACCCACTAACAAGCTAGGCATCATCACCACACCGACAATGAGTACGATGAGATAAAAGCCCTGCCCATATAAATCTAAAACAACCTGTGGATCCATAATTAAATCCCAAAGCTCGCGGCCAAGGTCCCCATAATCATCGCCCAGCCATCCACCATCACGAACAACATAATTTTAAAAGGCAAAGAGATGATGATAGGTGACAACATCATCATACCCATTGCCATTAAAACACTCGCCACCACCATATCTACCACAAGAAAAGGGATAAAGATCATGAAGCCTATTTGAAACGCAGTTTTAAGCTCACTGGTAACAAACGCAGGCATTAGAATCGTGAAAGGCAACTCCTCTAGAGACTCTATCGTGCCTTCCCGGCCAGCCAGTTTAACAAAGAGAGCGATATCATTTTCTCTTGTTTGCGCCAACATGAAATCTTTCAATGGCACTGAAGCGGCTTCTACCGCCTGAATTGACGTCATCTGTTCATTTAAATAAGGCTGAAGTGCTACTTCGTTTACCTTATCCAGAGTGGGCGTCATAATAAAAAGAGTCAAGAACAAAGCCATCCCTATCATAATTTGATTTGATGGAGTTTGTTGCAAACCTATTGCCTGTCGTAAAATGGCCAATACGACAACAATTCGGGTAAAGGAGGTCATCATCATTAACGCCGCAGGCAGAAACGTCAATGCGGTCATAATGAAAAGAATTTGCAGAGATACGGAGTACTCTTGACTTCCGTCCTCATTCATCGTCATTTTCACGGCTGGCAAACCAGCCTCAGCCCATGACAATGAAGGCATTAGACACAAGAGTAGTAAAACAAAGCGAATCATGTTTTCTCCTCGTTCGCTTTACTAGCTTGCATACTGTCTTTCACCGCTTCTTCCATTACGTTGGCAAACTTGCTTTTGTCGATTGAGATATTTTTTAAATGGGTAATCGAATTGGGCGTTACACCGATCAACATTCGCTCTCCCTCAACCTCAACGAGCATCAGTCTTTCTTTTGGACCCAGCGTTTGCACCTGAATCACCTTAATGCCTGATTGTCCCAACTTCATCTGGGCAAATTGAAGCCGCTTCATTATCCACAAACATACGGGTATAAAAGCCACCACAACAATAAGTGATAGTGCGATTTTCCATATTGAAGAGGCGGCAGACATTTCCTGTATACCTGCCGCATAAACAGGAGAGAGGACCGAAGAAAAAAAGCCTAAAAAAATAAAACGATAAACAGCAAAGGAAATCAATTGGCTCTACTTAAGTCGTCTAATTCGCTCACTAGGACTAACAACATCCGTTAAACGAATACCATACTTGTCATTCACCACGACCACTTCACCATGTGCGATCAAGGTACCATTTACGAGCACATCCAAAGGCTCACCGGCAAATCTATCTAGCTCTACAACTGAGCCTTGTGTTAATTGCATTAGGTTTCTAATCGCAATTTCTGTATTCCCCAATTCCATTGATAACACAACGGGGATATCCATAATCAAATCAAGATCAGACCCAACACCGCCCGCAGGAACAGCAGGATTCGTTAACGTTTCTAATTTTGCAGGCTCAACTTTTTGCTCAGACATAGCAGCAGCCCACTCATCTTCAATTTCTTCACCATCGCCTTTTTCGCCCGCTTCTGACATTGCCGCCGCCCACTCATCGGCTAAATCATCGTCCATACCTGCTTGATCTGGGGATTGCTCTTCTGCCATGTTATTTCGTTACCTTCGTTTTAAAACTTTCTATCATTTGTACCGAGTAGCGCTCATTACTGACCCCTAACTTACCCTTAAAAGTCGGCACACCATTTGCTCGAACCGTAACAAATTCAGGCATCTCTATGGGAATAATATCCCCTGCTTTGAATTTCAATACCTCACGTAGAGGTATTTTTCTGTTCGCAACATTCACTGATAACTTTACATCAATATCTTGTACGTCTTGCTCTAACGATTTACCCCATCGATCATCTTGATCATCCACGTCACTTTGCACACCTGCATCCAATAACTCTCGAACAGGTTCAATCATTGAATAGGGTAAAGTAATGTGTAGCTCTCCACCACCACCATCTAATTCAATATGAAAAGTGGACACTACCACAACCTCACTTGGACTGACTATGTTTGCCATGGCGGGGTTGACTTCTGAACTAATGTATTCCAACTCTAATTTTAAAACAGGTGACCATGCCTCAGTCAAATCCACAAACACTTGTTCTAACATTAATTGAACAATACGAATTTCCGTTGGGGTGAATTCCCGGCCCTCAATTTTAGCATGCCGTCCATCGCCTCCAAAAAAGTTGTCCACTAATTTAAATACTAGCTTGGCGTCTAAAATAAAGAGTGCCGTACTTCTTAGGGGGCGAAATTTTACTAGATTTAAGCTGGTCGGAACATAAAGCGTGTGAACATATTCACCAAACTTCATCACCTGAAGTCCACCAGATGACACATCTGCTGTGCGACGTAACATGTTAAAAAGACTTATACGCGTATAACGGGCGAAACGTTCGTTGATCATTTCCAAGGTAGGCATGCGCCCACGAACAATACGCTCTTGGCTCGTAATGTCGTAGGACGCTACACCACTAGGATCACGAACATCTTCTTCTGGCTTTTCGTCTGCGCCGTGTAAAAGCGCGTCAATCTCGTCTTGCGATAATAAATCTTGAGCTGACATAATTTTATTGCATCACAAAATTAGTGAATAGTACTGCATCCATTCCACCTTGACCGGTTTCCTGTTCAAGAATGCCATTGATTGCATTGAGAGCAGCCTCTTTTAAAGCAGCCTTACCTTCGACGGTTTTCAGCTCATCAAAAGACTGGCTAGAGAACAGCAAAACAAGACTGTTACGAATCAGTGGCTCATGAAGCTTCAATGCGTCGACCTGCTTACTATTTCTAGATTTCACCGTCATATTTAACTGTAAGTACCGCTTCCTACCATCGATCATGAAATCAACCGTAAAAGCAGGATCCAATGCTAAATAAACCGAGGGTTCGGTAGGCACCACCGCCACGCCTTCTTCAGCTGGCACCGCGGAATCGTCAGAACCACTAAACAAGAAAAAATAAGCCGCCGCGCCGCCACCTCCTAGTAACAACAAAGCAAGCACGACAATAATGATGAGCTTTTTCTTACCGCCTGATTTTTCTTCTTCAGCGCCAATATCTAAACCGTCTTTTTCAGCCATATTCGAGAAACCTTCCATATTCAATAACGTCGAGGGAGATTTGCATCCCCCTGCAAATGTCACTCTATTCTACAAAGAATCCAACATAGCACCATCAATTTCTACTAAGTTTTGAGATTAAGCGTAGTAGTCCACACCAGAAGAGGACACGTAGGAGGTTTTATTCGAAAATAACTCAGCATCATCGCCTTCATCATTCAAAACAACAGGGCGCCCTCCTCTAGAGGGTTCTCGTTGTTCAGTCCCAGAAGCATCTTGTTGAGAGACATCCACATCAGCACGACTTAAATCCATTCCCTGCTGTGCTAACATTTCTCTTAGACGCCCCATTTGACTTTCCAACATGTCACGAGCTTGAGGCGTTGCTGCCACGAAACTTATTTGCGTATTTGAATCACTATCAACCGATACTTTTACCGTTAAACTGCCTAATTCCGGCGGATCTAAGCGAATGTGTGCCGTATGACCACCATCACGGGCAAGCCATGCAACTTTCTGCGTCATTTCACCTGCCCAACCAGGGTGACCAGGTGGTACGCTCATCGCTAAACTAGGGGGGACCGCTTGCGGCAAAGCATTTGTAGTCATCGAAGCGGGAGATAATCGGTTACCATTCTGTATCATCGCATTCAGGTCGCTCACTCGCCCCTCTTGGGAATCATCGGCATTTAGTGTCGGCGTCATACGGAGCAACATGGCATCTTGTTCTTTTTTACGCGACTCGATAGGCTGGTCCATCACCACACCCTCTTCCAGAGTGACATCCGTTACCGCCCCAGCTAAACTGTCATTTTGTACTAGTGACTCATTTAATAGAGATAACGAAGGCGTTTGCAAGCGAGCATTATAATTGGTTGACACCATTGGCTCAGACACAATTTGAGCTTTAACCGCTGTCGCATCGGAAGGCACTACCCTTGTTTTAGACATCCCCATTTGCGCTAATACCCAATTAAGTTCCTCTAAACTTTCCTTACTAGCGTCTTCTAAATGCGTTATCCCAAGCTCAGCCCCGACCTGAGAAATTACCTTCGGATCAATAAGCGGAACACCTTCATCCAAAACAACAGGCTTTAAATCGTTGGACTTGGAAATAACGGACTCATTATCAGGACGCTGAAAAGAATGCAATTGACGCAACATATCAACATTATTAGTCTCTAAATCGTCGGTAACATTTTTAACGTCCTGCACGAATGAATCAGAGGCTGCTGAGCTTTTTAAGTTCGTGTTCTCAACATTACTACCCTCTTTCTCGAGAATTTCGGCATTGGCGAGATATAAACTATCAGGCGTATTTTCAGCACCTTGTGTAAGTGACACGGCTGTCACTGGGCTCTTTGGGTCTGCACTCTCAGCACTGCTGCTAGCTTCTTTCTTGACGATAGCGCCATTGGCAAGATGTAAACTATCAGGCGTATTTTCAGCACCTTGTGTAAGCGACACGGCTGCCGCTGGACTTTGACTAACCTGAGCCGTATTTACTAAATCACCACTCACACCATCAGGCATCATTCTCTTAGGGCCGGCAGCATTTATAGGTAATGCGTCGCCGTTCGAGTGCAATGTCTTGCCGCTCGTTTCCGTCAAGGCAATGGCGTTTTCTTCTGAAAGCGTGGCAGCCTCCCCTTGCTCATTCGTAACAGGTAAGGATACCTGATCGCCATTTTCCTTCATGGAGATGGACGACTGACTACTTGAGTCTGCGGATATAGGAGCGTTTACTGTAGAAGACGAACTAGACCCTGTTGTTTTAGAGGCATTATTTTTGTCCGCTAACACTTGTATTGACTTATTTAAGTCATTTGCAAATGCACTTCCGTTTTCAGCAGAAGATTTCACCTGAGCCGACTTTTTAGAGGGGGTGTTTAATATTGGTGACAATGCTGTATTTGAGTCTGTGCGCATACTTTCCTCCGACGATAAAGAAAGTTATGCAATAGGAAGGCCAATTTCGGCTTACCGTGATAATTACTAGCAAGGCCAATAATTCATGTCGCTCACCACTGATAATGAGCCGTTACGACACGCCCTCCATTGGAAAACTCTAGCTTTGAACATAATCGATTTAATAAAGCCAAGCCTCGATTATGCAGTAATTCAGAACAAGACAAGTCGTATTGTACATTGGCAAAGTCGAACCCCTCGCCACTGTCTTCAACAGACAAGATAAGTGATCGCTGAGATTGATCCGATACAATCCTTGCTGAAAACTTAATATAGCCCATTTTTAAATCAGCAAGTCGAGCCTTGCGCTCTTCATAGTATTTTAAAAAACCATCATGTGAAGACTTTTTACTCGAACTCAGATTTAACACACCATGTTCTAAGGCATTCGAATACAGTTCGGATAAAATCATAAAAATCTGGCTAGAGAAATGATTTAACCCCGGCACCGTGGTTAGAATTTGTAGAATATACGGAAGAGGGTCTGTACTTCGTAACGAGTCAGCGCCCAACACATATTCAAATGAAAAGTCCGCTGGCACCTCATAATAACAACGTAAATTCTTTCTCTGATTAGCTTCCACACCAATGTTAGTGTCGAGACGAATCCCAATACACGACATGTCGTCATGAGGGTTCTCTAGTAGCCCCCCTTGCTGCAACTGCTGAACCAACCAGTCAACTGCCTGATCAGCTGCCACTTCTCCTTCATAAAGAGGATGCAATATAGAGTCACTAAACATCTGTCCAGTCAAATCGACGGCTTCGTGAACCCCGTCTGAAAACATCAATAACCTATCGCCTGGAACAAAAAAAACATGGTCGCTTTGATAATCAACAACATCAGACGAGAGAATCCCCAAGGGGAGATTCTTGGATTTAAAGCGCTTTGGCACCTTGTTAGTAGAAGAAAAGTAAAGTACATCTGGCAAACCACCATTCCAGATAACAATTCCATCATTATTTGGATTGATGTCCACAAAAGCCGCGCTACAAAACATATTGGCTGGCAATATATCTTTAAGACGATCGTTTATTTCAAGAATGATTTGTCTTAACAGAATCACTCGTTCAGTCCAATCAAAAAAAATGTCCGCTAACGGCAAAGCGCCAATCGCGGCAGAAAGACCTTGCCCAGTGAAGTCCCCCAGAACGACATGCATTCCCCCACTTGGCTTATAAGCAGCAAGTATCACATCACCATTAAAAGTATGGCTGCCATAATGAAAGTGCGACAAGGCCGCGTCCTTTAAGCAATTTGAATGAGTAATATTTTCATAGACTGTTTTCGCTAAATGGTGGTCATAAAGAACTTTTTCATTATGGATGATCATTTCATCACGCTGAGTTTTAAGCGCTTTTTGCATCGCTAAGAATTCAGCCGCAGCGTTAATCTTGAACGCTACCTGTGCATAGCGAAAGGGTTTGATTAAGACATCAAAACATCTTTCGAGCATACAAGATTCTTGCATACTCGTATCGTCATTATCACAGAGAAAAAGAATCGGAATGGCCTTGAGATGAGCGGTCTCTTGAATATTAGCAATCGACTGCCAACCACTCTGATATCGTGTATAGGGGTTTAAGCACAGCAAATCGATATGTTCAAGAGCAAATTGATGAATGACTCCATTGGCATTGTTGGGACAAAAGACCTGACACCCCTCTTGGTTCAATACATCGTCAAGTTCGGCGGCGTCTGGAAGAATATGATCAATAACCAAGACCGTTAATCGTTGCCCCACGTGGGTTTACTCCACAATATTAAAAAGCAGGCCAAAGTTTGCCATATTTAGCACATCCAGTACGGTATGATTTGGAGAAAGTAGACGGACAGTCGCCTTCTCACCACCGGCGTGATCTCTCAATAATAACAACATACCCAGTGCTGAACTGTCTAAATAAAGCGTCTCTGACAAGTCCACATCATAACAAGTGGCTGCCCCAGTGAAAGCCTCTTTAAACGCTTTGTGACAAGTGTAGTCAAAACGCCCTATTACAGAAATCGTTAAACACCCTGTTTTTTTCTCTAAGCTACTTTTGATCAAAATCATCCCCTTAAGAAAAAAAGATGTCAAAGCGGATACAGCTAACCAAACAGCGCGTGTTGAATTTATTCATCGCTGTTGAAACTGGGTGGTGAAACCTCGACTTCTTTACCTTCCTGAAGTGCTATTTTATCTCGAAGAGTTGTCATTCTTTCAAGCATTTCAGTGATGGCCGCGTTTGCACGATTCAGACGGGCTACACCAACACTACGGTCTGATTGCAATAGTTCCAAAGTAGAAGCCGCCAGCAACTTCATACCTTCAACCTGATCTTGTACTTTGCTGATATCATGTTCTAAATCTACCGCAAAACGTCGTCGTATATTTTCTCCTTCCCCCTCAGCTGCCGCGAGACTGGATAACACACCTGCACGTACTTCATTGAGACAACGATCCACATCGGTCAGTAAAAACACATCCGAAGATAAATCCTTTTCGACCAAAGCTAGGCGCTGCAAGACAAGTTCAAAACCTAGAATGAGCGAATCACGCACCTGCTCAGAGATCACAGCAATATCAGCAAGTTCGACGGATATGGCAGCACTAAACTCCTCAGCCAGAGCTTCATCGTGCTGGATTAAATCTTTTTTATCCGCTAATTGCCCATTAATATAGGACGTCATCTGTTGTAACTTTGTGAGTTTTTGAGGGGTATCATCCAAACCATAAGCACCATTTATACTATCAAACAATGCAAGCACCTTATGACGAACAGCCTCCAGTGACTTAGCAAAGCCAGCGTAAGGAGAACCTTGTCTTGATACCCTAATTGGCATGTTCCACACGTCTTTTTCGAGTAGCATGAGACTATGATGCAAAACATCGAATTCCACTTCGTCCGATTTTGGTTGCACAGAGATCAGTCTTTGCAGGTTTTCACTGACGCCCAAACCATCAGAATCGACGGCACACACAGTTAACTTATGCAGCCCATCCGTTAACGACAAGGTAACGCTTTGATCAGAAAATAAAACAGAATCGGCAATCCTCTCACCCATTGGATTATCCAAACCCGAGTCAATACCAAACATTGATTCAAAAACTGTGGTGTCTTTAAACCAAAGACGTCGGGCACCCTCACTCATGTAGACCATATCACCGTCATGATTGGTGACAAAAAAAGCGGCCTCCACATGAGAAAGCGCCCCTTCAATAAGCGCCATCTTCTCTTCCTGCTGATCCAAATCAAATTGTCGGGAGGAAAGCTCGTTATCGACCAAGTGAATCAAGTCGGTAAACTCATCACTTACTTGACGTGGCAAATGGTTAGCGGAGCGTCTGTGCTTGTGATGATCGACCACATGATGTAAAGCTGAAAACCCCGAGTTTAATTGTCTAGCAAAACGCACAACAATAAATATTGCAACAAGAGCAAAAAATAAAAATAACGCCAGGTGGTACCCAATCAATTTTTCTGAAAAAACCTCACGATCATAATCAAATGCTACCTTTACCCTAAGCAACTCATTGTTCATTACGTCTAACTGAGTCATGGCTTGATACGCTGCTTGACGCTCTTGAGAGGTCAAAGGTAAGTCGTTGTCTTCGGTTAGAAGTGATTCCAAAAAAAGCATGGTCTCAGTCACATCGATATCAGGTACACCGTTGGCGTCTTGATTGTGATTTTCAATCAGGCGATAGCCGCGCAGCAAGGTCTGACGTAAATCGCTTGCAATAGGCTTTATGACATTTTCTGCTTCATAAATCTCAGAATCATCAATGAGCAGCCATTGCAACCAATGCTCTTGTGCATCGTTGACAACGTTTAACAGCTCATTCATTTTTGTTTGCTGATCAGCCTGCTGTTGCAAACTTGCATTCGTCAGAACATACATCCCAGAAAATGCTAAGGCCAATACAATAAGCAAAGCAGTAAGGCTTTTATAAAGACGGCTCACTAACTTTTTCCGTGGAACACCAAACGGCGAATGTCGTGTATTCATAGTCAATAGTCACTTTTAAACTGATGAAAACATGGCCCAAACTCGGCCACAAACAATACAAAATTTTCTGCAGTGACAACGGTGCTTTTATTACTAAAAAGCACCGAGTCGAACGGTTTACTGTGTTTTGACTCAGAATCGATATCCCTTGCGCTGCTAGAGCTAATCCATTCATCTGGCAAAGAAGCGTGCCACTCACAATCTGAAACAGGCAACACCACAGTGTCTTCTTCGCATTCAAGCACAACGGAGAATTCTGCTGGTTCATCTAATACAAGTTCTGAATCATAACAGGTGTGTTGCGAGAGCACCTTATCAAAACATTCCCCATCTTGAATAATAAACGCTGTTGGTACCAATTGCCTATCATTCATCCAGACAAACTGATTTGGACATTGATAGGGCAATATAACTGACACCAAATCAGCGTCTACCCAAATCGACAGTTCGCCCAGCCGACAAACGTAGTAGCCGCTCTTGTCTTTTTTACCAAATCGTTTGCGATTCGGTTTTGACGGGATAATGGACGCATTGTCAAAATGAAACAGCAATGGTTCAAGCAAAAAAGCATTAGAAGAGGTTTGCCAAACGTTTTTTACCCAAGCCGATGGAGACTGCATTCTTGAACAAACCCCTTCTACGTCTCGAATATGATCATAAGGCAGCGCAAAATACTGGCCCGCTTGAGCAATCACAATGACGTTTGAAACAAATTTGGGCAATAAACAATAAATGACGTCTTTTTGAACAAAGATCGGCAGGCTGAGTAACAAGGGCGCACGAACACCTTCCAAAGATAACCACAACTGATCGCCATCACGCTGAAAATCGCTTTCCTCAACCGTATAACGACCATGAACATCATTTTGATCAAACACACATTGCCCAAACGCAGTCGACACTTCATAAAGAAAATGCGGCAGAAAATCACGACCTAAGCAGGCTGTATATATCACCGCTTGATTGTGCTCTTGTTTATTCAAAGGCCGACAAGCGGAATAGACATAACCACCATGATAAACAGGGAAACAAATCATGCTTTGATCAAAGTCCATTCTCGGAAAGTCACGTTCTACTGGAACACGAATGTGGCCATTCAGCACAGAATTCGCCTTCCCAGAAAATAAGGTATCAAATTTTTGATAATGGATATCTTTAAAGTCGTGCTCAAACTGAGCCAAAAGCTGAGCACGAGACGCACGCGGCATCGTAAGATTTTGAAATAATGGCAGAAAAGTTAATTCACACAAGCGCCTTAAAGAATCTTCTGTTAAACGAACCGGCCCATGCCAATTCAAGTCAGGATACCTTGACTTTAACCAAGCCAGCGACTGAATAGTGATTAGCTTAAAGTAACCGCTAACCATGGGGTTCAACGAAGTCGTAAGATGGAAAGACACCTCACCGATACCAGAAAGAGATATCAGCACATCTTCTACAGTACTAGAACGCATTGAAAATGAATCTGCAGACAAAAAAGCGGTATAGGCCACGGCAACAGGATTCTTATCTAGCACGTCTGCCATGCTTGATAGCTTAGCCCAACAATCACGCTCTACAGACAATAAATGACTGAGCTGTAACGAGTGATCAATACCAAATTGATCGGCAAGCGCTGTTTGAAAAAGTGCATCAGAAGCAGATGAAAAAGCAGCATGATAATTTTCATCATAGGGAGAACCAGAGTCAGTCAGCTTTTTAACAGACGCCAACAAACTGTTTAATCTAAGATGAAAAAGAGGATGAACATCATCGGACTGAGTCGCGCTTTGCATCATCAACAAACTGGATTGAAGCTTGCTGAGTCCACGCAGTGGATAATAGTTGTAATCCAGCAAGGCTTCTTCTACATCGGAAATCGCTTTTGTCAGATGGGTCGTACTGTGATTCAAAGACACCATGGCTCATCCTTATTAATGGTGAGTATCAACAGAACGTAGTGCCTGTAATCGCATCATCGCATTGAGTCCAAAAAACGCCGCATCGCAAATTCATCACTTTGATTTTGCTCGCGTTTCGCCTCTACCGCTAATTCCGCCTTGTGATTTTTTTCTTTCAACCAGTCCATACTCTTGGTCCTAGCACGAGTCTGCAACCAACGACGCATGCTCATGTCAGCTTGCTGCTCAGAACGACCCACCGCGGCTTCTTGCTGCACTATCGCTTGCTGCACGCGATTCACAAAGTGCTGGTAATTTGTGGTTAGGTAAGCACTTAGGCCTATTAAATTACGCTCAGATTCATACTGTTCCGCGTAATGTCGTAGCTCATTAAGTTTTTGTAAATCATGCTGGACTTTCGCCTTATCTCGCGCCAACAACTTTGCAGCGCTGTCTTCTTTGCGCTTAGCTAGGTCAACTAAAATCTGCATACGACGGTTATTTTTCATCTATGAATCACCTAAAACATTTGCTCAATGTTAGTCGCTTTTCCTGCCGTAAGTCCACTCTACTAAGCCGAATAGATAAATTCTTAGATCACTAAACTTGCGTGTCAGCTTACTGACCCTTTGTCATTGCCGCCACTAGCGCTTCTAAGCTTTGGTCAACCGTGAATTGTTCATGCAAAGACTGTTTTAAAAACTGGCGAATTTCTGGCATTTGAGCAATCGCTTGGTCTAGATCAGGGTCTGTACCTTTAACGTAGGCCCCAACAGCGATTAAATCTTGGTTCTGTTGAAATTTGGAGTAAAGTTGCTTCACTCTCATTGCGCCGTATAAATGATCTTGACTAACAATATGCGGCATAGCGCGAGAAATTGATGCTTCTATATCAATAGCAGGGTAATGTCCCTCTTCTGCTAATCGTCTAGACAACACGATGTGACCATCAAGTATGGCGCGCGAAGCATCGGCAATCGGATCTTGTTGATCATCACCTTCTGTAAGCACAGTATAAAAAGCCGTTACTGAACCGCTTCCTTCCGCACCATTACCCGCTCTTTCAACCAACTGAGGCAACTTTGAAAAAACCGAAGGTGGATAACCCTTTGTGGCGGGCGGTTCTCCCACAGACAAGGCTATTTCTCGCTGCGCCTGAGCATAACGTGTTAACGAATCCATTAGTAACAACACGTTTTTACCCTGATCACGATAATACTCGGCAATGCGAGTTGCTAACATGGCCGCCCGTAAGCGCATAAGAGCTGAGTCGTCGGCAGGAGACGCCACCACCACAGAACGCGCTAACCCTTCTTCCCCCAATATCTGATCAATAAACTCTTTAACCTCTCGGCCACGCTCACCAATTAGACCCACGACAGTAATATCGGCTTCGGTAAACTTTGTCATCATGCCTAATAACATACTTTTACCGACACCACTGCCTGCAAAAAGCCCTAAACGCTGCCCTTTACCCACCGTTAATAAACTATTAATGGCTTTGATACCCACATCTAACGGCTCTGATATGGGTTTACGTTGCAGTGGATTAATAATGTCACCGTGCAAGGATACAGAGTCTTTCGTTTTGATCGGCCCTTTACCATCAAGGGGCTTACCTAAACCATTCACAACTCGACCTAAAAGCTCATCACCGACTGGCATTTTACTTTCACCAAGAAGGGGGCGCACTCTAGCACCTGGACAAATCCCCTCAATGGCTTCCGTTGGCATGAGATAAGTCAGATCACCGGTAAAACCAACCACCTCCGATTCCACCCATCGGTCTTGACGAACTTGTACAGAACAGCGATCCCCTAGTGCCACGACGCAACCCACCGCTTCCATGGTTAAACCCACCATACGGGTGACCTTTCCCTCTACTTGGGGTGGGAAAGAAGACAGGGATACAGACGCTAATTTGGTGAGTCGCTCTTCAAGAGTCGGCACGATATGATCATCCCAAATCGGTAAGAGAAAGCTGACGGAGTTCGTCAAAGACCGTCGTAAGGCGCGTCTCTAACCGACCATCGATGTAAAACGACTTGGAATCAATAATAAAATCACCAGACGTTAAGGCTTCATCCGTTTCTATCTTTAACGCTAACCGCTCAGTGATGTTAAGTGCTTCTAATATGGCGGTATCATCAGGGTGAAGACGAAGACGCACTCGTCCTTCAAACTCACCGATCTCATCCAGTACCCTTGACAATTGGACCTTTAAAACCTCACTCCCCTCTGTTCTCATGGTCAACAAACACACGTTTTCTATGATTCGTTCCATTGCCCGATACAAGCTTTCTTCAACGGCGTTGCGGCTCTCTTCAAGAGGAGTCGTTATTTCTTGGGCGACACCAGACAGCAAAGCTTCGATAAACGCAAACTGCTGTTCTGCTTCTGCTTTGGCTTGCGCTTTTCCTTCTTCGATACCAAGCAGTCGACCGTCTTCATGACCTTTTTCAAAGCCAT
>CAZBUC010000010.1:12668-21179 GCA_964494965.1 uncultured Maribrevibacterium sp. | reverse complement strand
CGATGACTTGATTGCAACGGGTGGTACCCTATTTGCTGCCATCAAGTTGTTAAACAAGCAAGGTGCTCATATCAAAGAAGTCGCGGCCATTATCGATTTACCTGATCTAGGTGGCAGCCAAAAACTCAGAGACAGCGACATCCCTGTGTTTAGTTTGTGTGCTTTTGACGGCGAGTAAAATAGAATTTTATGAGAATAAAAAAGGTGACTAAACGTCACCTTTTTTTGAGTTACACACCATCAATACTAACTTTGATGGTATTTTACTACTCTTGCCCAACCTTAGAAATCAACAGTTGCACCAACTGAGAAACCTTTATTAAATTCTCTTCGAGTACCGTCTTGGTAAACCATAACATTATTACCATAACGAACATACGCTCTTGCGTTACGCATTGTCATGTACTCAAGCCTAAAATCGTACGTGTAAGAACGTTCCAAGTTAGAAGAAAAGGAAAGTATTTCAGGGGAATAATACCCAGATCCGTAGATACTTAGACGATTTGCATCCTGCAAAGTGTAACGGTACCAACCGCCTAGTCCTAGTGATACGGAAAACTTATCCTCGTCATCAAAATCTGCATCAACTACGTTTAAGCGTACACCAATACCAATTTCAAGAGGACCAGAGCTGTCTTTATCCTGAATGTTTACGCCAATATGTCCAGCTGTAACTTCACTTTTATTATCTTGAGTTACGCCGCCATTTACGCCAAACGGCCCCATATTTAAATTAACATTGGCTTGGATTTTATCATTTGTCATATTAACACTGGCTGTTGAAGCCGCTACTAAAGTAGACCCCATAATGCCTGCGGTCATTATAATTGTTTTTTGTACTAGGTTCATATTCAACTGCCCTATCCTATAATGTCACTATGTTTAATCGATTAAAAGCGTCGGCTGATTGCTTCAATCCTTTAAAATCAAATAATTCAGTATCCGCTAAATGAGACGGCACCACGTTTTGTAGCGCTGAGAACATAGTCTCAGTTCTGCCAGGAAACTCTTTTTCCCACTTATGCAACATGTCTTTAACTACTTGACGCTGAAGGTTTTCTTGAGAACCGCATAAGTTACAAGGAATAATCGGGTATTCCTTAATGGTAGCGAACTTCTCAATATCTTCTTCTTTACAATAGGCAAGCGGTCTAATAACAACATGTTTGCCATCATCGCTCAACAGTTTAGGCGGCATTGTCTTCAACTTGCCACCAAAAAACATATTCAAAAAAAGTGTCTCAAGAATGTCATCCCTGTGATGTCCCAATGCGATTTTCGTTGCCCCAATTTCCTCGGCAAAACCGTACAAGGAGCCACGGCGCAAGCGTGAGCATAAACCGCACGTTGTTTTGCCTTCAGGGACGATTTCTTTCACTATACTGTAGGTATCACGCTCAAGAATGTGAAAATCGACTCCAATTTCTTTTAGGTAAGCTGGTAATATGTGTTCAGGAAAGCCGGGTTGCTTCTGATCTAAGTTTACTGCCACAATACTAAAATTAATGGGGGCGCTGGCTTGCAAGTTACGCAAAATCTCAAGCATGGTATAAGAGTCTTTGCCTCCAGAAAGGCACACCATCACTTTATCGCCATCTTCAATCATATTAAAGTCAGCTATCGCTTGGCCCGTTAAACGGCGTAGGCGCTTTTGGAGTTTATTAAGCTCTAATTTTTCTTTGGGTTGATTTGATAAATCCATCATATACACACTGCAAACGAAACGTCGTTATGTTACTACAGGCAAAATCTTACTGCATCAAAAAGGGCATTTCTTCGCGGAAAACAGAGGAAAAAATCGTTTTATTTATGCTTTTCAAGTGGGGTTAATGGAGATTCGCATTTTTTACAACGGTACTCTACTCCTTTCAATACTCTGTTGTGTCGACGCTGACTAAACTCATGTGTTTGACAGAGGCAATAGTATGAATAGGCATTTTTTAATGGCGGAACATCAAAGGTGTGGGTTCTATCAGGCAAAAGGCCGAAGACTTTTTTCATTACGGCTTGCCATTCTTTTCCATGCGGCTTAGCATTAGCTGCGTATATCTGAAAAACAATGATGTGCGCCACTTCATGAGGGACCACGGTGTTTAAAAAAGCGTCAGGATCTTGTTCGAACATAAAATAATTGAACCGCAATTCATTCTTGTAAAGATGCGCAGTACCGGCCGCCTTACCTCTTTGTTTAAAGCTGCTATGAGAACGCTTAAAACGCACACCAAAAAAGGCATCGGCTTTATCAAAGCAATGATTTACCTGCTCATTAATGCGAACAAGATCGGCTTGTTGTTGTACTATTTCAGTTCGTATTAGGGGCATGTTAGCAGTGTTTCATTCGTATCTGATTCATGCAGTGTCTTCATTAAGCTGTCAGCAAATAACGCTACTTTTTCTTTCGGCAACCCTGTAAGCCTACTTAAAGAAGCAATTGAGGTGGGTTTGTGCAAACAAATTAATCTTATTTGAGTATCACTTAATTGGGCATTAGTCTGTGTTGTTTTCCATGCCAAAATTTTATGCATTCTGGCCGTGTCGGTTGACAGCTCTTCTTCTTGAAGAATGGGGTAGTAATGCTCACTTGGCATAATGATTTGTGACTTGCCTTGCAATACGGCGCGAGATTTTTCATTAATATGCACATTGAAAATATGCGATTTTCCAATTGTAATATAGTCAAAAGCGATCAAATGACGAATCACTGACTTCCATTGGGATTCACTGATTTCCTTTCCTTTGCCGAACAAGCTAAAGGTGTCTGCTTTGATCAAGCTCAAAGATTTGGTTTTTTTGCCCAGTAATATCTGTATTAGTGTCGCAAACGGCTGAAGACCTTTGGTGTAATAGATTAATGAAAGCAGCTTTTGACTTGCAATAGTCATATTTAACTCAGATTTACTCGATAAGCAACGATCACAATGACCACATGGCACAGAGTCCTCATCAAAATGTTTGAGAAGATTTTGGCGCCGACACCCCCTATCTTCGAGTATCTTAAATAAACTTTGTAATTGCTGACCTTCTATAATCGAGGATGACGATTGCAACGTAACAAGCTGTTGCGCCTGTAACATGTCTTGAAGTCCGTAAAGTAACAGCGCATTTGCAGGTTTGCCATCACGGCCGGCGCGACCAATCTCTTGAAAGTAAGCTTCTGGACTATTAGGTAGATCCAAATGAACCACAAAACGCACATGCGCAATATCAATCCCCATCCCATAGGCGGTGGTGGCGACCATAATTGTGCCTGGCTGTTGTGCAAAAAAAGTGTGGTTTTGCTGCTTTTCCTCCTCTGACAGAGCAGCATGATAACAGCGACTAGGTAATCCTAAACCCCTTAACCAGCTGGCTAGCTCTTCCGTTTTTTTTCTAGAGCGACAGTAAATAATGCCCGTTTTACCTGGCACTTCATGATGTAAAAAATACAGAATCTGCTGCTTGGCTTTCTTTTTTTGGGCGATTTGAATGTGAATATTGGCACGATCAAAGCTGTTTTTTAACACGAGACAGTCTGACAGCTGCAGGGATTGCTGAATACTAGCGATGTTGGCTTTATCCACAGTGCCAGTGAGTGCGACGATGGGCACATTGGGGAAATTCACTTTAAGTTGGCCCAACTGGCTGTATTCAGGGCGAAAAAAACCGCCCCACTGCCAAATACAGTGTGCCTCATCAATAGCAAACAGGGCCAGCTCAAAACTATGCAGAAAACCAATGACAGAAGGCTGAACCAGTTTCTCAGGAGATAAATACAGCAAGTCAATGTGTTCGTTTCTCAACGCCCAAATCAAGTCATCTTGTTCGCCTGGATTGAGTGTTGAATTCAGAAACTTTGCGTTAATCCCTTTCTTGTTCAACAATTCGACTTGTTGAGACATGAGCGACAGTAAAGGACTGACGATTATTGCCACGCCTGGCCTTATGAGTCCAGCCGATTGATAGACAAGCGATTTACCCCCTCCCGTAGGAGCAGCAAGCAAAACGTCTCTACCAGAACACAATGCGTTGATAGCTTGTTCTTGAAGGGGCCGATATTCGCTATAGCCTAGACGTAAAAGGGTTTGTTTCTTTAAATTCATTTCGCAATTATCCCTTAACACTGTGTTTTCTGCATCGATTTTTCCACCTCTTTTCGTTAAAATCACAGCTCAATTTGTATTAGGGAAACACTACCATGGCGCACCAACCTCTTGATGATCTTGAACTTGAGACGTTAGAAAATTTTTTGGAGTCAGATCAGGTTCATGAGGAATGTCAGAACTTTGTCATGGCTCATGGCTTTTTAACCGCTTTGGCGGTTTGCCCAAGCGTTGTTCCGGAAGATAACTGGCTTCCTGTCATATTTGAGGAAACACCACAGTTTGATAATGAGAAACAAGAAAAACAAATATTACAGTATTTGTCTCGCCTTTTTACAGACATTCAGAAAGAATTAGAATCTGAAGACGGTTTTATGGTGCCTTGCGAACTCGAAATGGGCGAGTCACCTGAAGAGTTAAGCGAGTTGCAAGAATGGGCAACTGGCTTTATGGAAGGTGTTTTCATGACAGAGAGCCATTGGTTTGAGTCTGAGAAAGAAGAGGTTGTTGCTGAGCTCTTGCTTCCTATCATGGTCGCTTCTGATTTATTTGATGATGAAGAAGTTGTTCAAATTCGTAGCAGTGAAAAATTAACCAACTCATGTATCGCACAAATACCAGAAGTGGTGACTGACTTATTTTTAGTATTGCGTACAGAGCCAGAAAAGCGCCCATTCCCAAAAGCAGCGCCTAAATCTCAGAACAGTAAAAACAAAAAGAAAGGCCCCAAAAAGTCTTGATTGACCCTTAGTTTGTTCGTGATCTGAAAACAGCTGAAGAACAAGTAACAAACAGGCTTAAATAGCTGTTTGTTACTGACTTAACTAATAAGCATTCCTCAAAGACACTAAAGTGATGTCATCCATTTGTAGCGATTCTTTTCGATATTCAGCCAGCTTTTTTTCTACAGTAAGTTGCGCAACCACCAAGGGTGTATTGGGATAGGCCTCTGAAATTAATGTTTTCACCCTATCCTCCCCTAACATCTCGTTGAGATTGTTTTTTAATTCCAATACGCCATCAGACACAATAATCAAGGTATCCCCAAGGTTTAACGTTATTGAGTTAAGATTCACCTCAAACTCACTGACACCTAAAATTCCCAAAGGCATGTGCAAAGAATGTAAATATTCGAAATGTCCATCTTGACGCTGTAGATACGCATTTGGCATACCACCTCCCCAGTATGTCACCTCGCCGTTAGGTGATATCAGTAATAAATAACCAGCGCAAAACATGTAGTCTGGCAAGATGCTAAGCAAAATTCGATTCATTTGCACGGCAAGGTCATGAAGACTCAATAAGTCATCAACAGCATCAAAGAAAGCTTGCATGATAGGTAATGCACCAATTGACGCGGGAAGACCATGGCCTGTGAAGTCACCGACAAAGACCAAACGAGCACCATCTGAACGGGTTTTTACGAGCGCCAAATCACCATTGAAACTAGCCGCAGATAAACGGGTAATCATTACATGGTCTGTGTTATTTTCACTGCGTGTTTGTATATGATCTAATACATGGTGCGCCATTGCGTGCTCACGCTCAATCATAGCCTGATAGTAGGTTAACGCTTTATTTTTACGATACATTTCTTTGACGAGTTCAATGTGACGCATATGAGTCTTAAGTCTAATCTCAAATAAGACTTCACTGAAGGGTTTTGGAATAAAGTCATCCGCACCATATTTAAAGCAACGATCCATAACGGTATCGGAGGTTTGAGAAGCAAGAAAGATCATTGGAACAAACCGCTTTCCTGATAAACGCTTTAGCTCTTTCACAAGCTCTAATCCACTACCCCCTTTAATTAAAACGTCCAAAGTAACGATGTCAGGGGAAAAGCGTTTAAACACAGAAATAGCATCGTTGAAGTTGGTTGAGCTTTCGACAACGACACCTTCCTTTTCAGCGCACAAGGCAATAATATCGCAATAGATTTGTTCGCTATCTATGCATAGTAATTTCATTCATCAAATCCCTAATGAATATCAAACCGTTTATCAAAGCGAGAGATCATAAGAATATTCTTAATAAACTCGTTGGCTCCCTGTAATTCAATCTTACTCTGCTGCCCTAAAGCATTTCTCATACTGAGCAACATTCCCAGTGCTGCACTGTCTAAATACTCTACCATGCTCATATCAACGACATAAAGCCGATAGTCATTTTTTAAATTTATGTAAGCGGCTCTGAATTCGTTAAATAACGAAAAATCAAAGCTCCCAACAATGGCAATAGTTACCTGAAGGCTTGCGTCATTAACACTGACTGTAATGCTCATCGATTATCCTAAAAAGAGCGGTGGCCCTTATTCGCCTCCATGGCATTTCGGTGACGATGGAGCAAGCGACTCGCGCTCACTCCATTCTGCTGTGGTGTAAAGATGCATTGCTAAGGCATGAATCAAGGTCATCTCATTTTGCAAAACACCATAAACAAGTTGGTGTCTCTGCACTAACCTTTTGCCTTCAAACGCATCACTTACCAAGACAAGTTTAAAGTGAGACTCACTGCCTGTCGGTACATTATGCATATGACTTTCGTTTTCGAGCGTCATGTGCTGTATGTCAAACTGTTCTTTAATACGATGATCAATCTGTGATTGTGTACTCATGTTAGTCTCAATTATGCCGTAGTTAATAAGCTTTCAGATTGTCCATTGAGCAATACCTGTCCCTTCTCTTTCGGATAAGCCACATCGATAGAAACGGCTCCACCTTCGCGCCAAACGCTGATAATCGTATCCATATTGGCCGCCATGACCGCACGCTTATCGTCAGGCGCTGCCGCGATTACCTGTAAACCAATGTCTTTCATAAATCCCATACAAGTTGACGTTTTTATCATATCAATTTTGTTGAAAGCTTCGTCGAACATGGCCAAGGAAAAACCACCTACAATTTCCCCATCCAGCGTTTCATGCAAACGATACGTAGTAGAAAGGGCTGCTGCGATTGCCAAATAGAAGGGAATCTGATGCTCACCCCCCGATCCTGTTTGAATGCGTTGACTTAGCGTCGTTTTTTTATGGCCTTCAGCGTCGAGAATGTCGACTTCGAAGTTATAGAATTTACGATAGTCGGCAAGGTCTTGTTGTTTTTCATCGTCTGAAATTAATTCTTGGATCGCAGCGATCGCACGAGCATGCTCTGGATCATCACTTGAATGCAAATCAAATAACCCACCCACATTCGCTTGGTCTTGGGCGCTAAAGCGTTCAACAAGATCCAATATGTCCTTCATGTCCCCATTTGGGTAATAGCGAAATTGATAGATCTCTTGATTAAACGGACGACGTTTAAGGCTGTGATTCAATTCACGGATAATGTGCGCGACCTGGTCCAAAGAGTCTTTCAGTTTAGAAACGTAGTCTGAGCGGAACGTCTCTTCGGCTTCTTTACGTGCCAACTCGGCTCGTTTAGCGTACTTTGCCAATTCCGTCTCGCTTAACACCTCTATTTGGTGAGACACATAATACTCAAACTCTTCAAACTTAGATTCCAAGTAATCCAGTTGTACATTGTTATCTAAGTTAGCTTGATGATACTTACCGTAATGGTCTGCCACTTCTTTACGTACTTTCTGATCGAAGCTTCGGGCTTTTTCGCTGGCTTTTTCAGCTCGGCTCATGGCTTCTTTGTATATTGCAGCACCATTAACCATGCTACTTTCTAAAAGACCATAACGCTCACTGGCATATTCTGCATCGTATTTTGGGTTGGAAGTTAAACGATTACGCTCTTCATCAAGAGCAGCAAGTGCCGAGCTCAATTGACTTTTTTGTGTGTTAAGGGCGCCAAACTGTTCCGCAATCTGCTGTCGCTCACGATCCAATTTTTTACACTCTAATTCAACATTGGCAATGCGTATTTTCAGCTCTTCAATGCGCTCTTGCAAGTCAGTGTCATCGTGTTTTTGCAGCTGGTGAATTTGCACTTCCACCGCTTCTAACTCTTGACCTAAACGAGTCAAGGTATGGCTGGCAGTACTTAAACTGTCTGCATCAAATTGATTATTAGCCATCACACGACCGAGTAAGGAATCGGCTTGTTCAAGACGCTGATCGGCTTTCATGAAGTTCATTAACTCGCCACTTAAGCTGGCTAATTGTTTTTCGCGAGACGCCTTCATACCTTCAATATTAATGCCCACCATCATAGGTGGAACAAATCGAATGGTAGAAATCGTCCCTGCTAGCTTCAACATGCCATCGGCTGTCATAGCACTGTCTTCACGTAACAATTCACGCTCAGTTTCAACCGGTTTAATGCCCCCTAAACGACGGTTTAAGTAAGCTTGGGCGTGATCATTATTGCATCGTATAAAACGTAATGCTGAATGTTGATCACCACGGTTTAACCAAAGTCTGGTTTGGGTGGTATCCACAACGCGGCATCCCATTAACTGACGACGGTGTGCACGAAATATA
>CAZBUC010000010.1:0-12658 GCA_964494965.1 uncultured Maribrevibacterium sp. | reverse complement strand
GCATCTTCCGGTTCAACAATGAGCGCTTCGCGCTGCGCACCAAGATACCCTTCTATTGCATCTTGCCATTTTCTATCCGTCACTTCGGCTAAATGGCTTAAAGGTGTCGCCGTTATATTGGCTTCTTTTAGTAACGCAACAAGACGTTTGGTGTTTTGCGATAGCGGGCTAACTCCCCCTTTTAAGGAAGAGACGTCAGACTCTAGCTGTTTGCATTCATCTTTTAAATTCAAAATGGTGCGATTTAATTCAGAGCGTTGCGCAAATACCTGAGACTTTTCTTTGTCTAAACATTCATTGAGCGCGATCAGTTTCTGAGTCAGTGGTTTAAGGTTGCCTTCTATGCGCCCCTCTTCACTAATTAGATCATTAAATTCGGCAAAGCTTTTGATAAAGCTAACGGTGTCTTTCGACAATAAGTCTTCGAAGGACTGCAGGGTCGATAATAATAAAATGAGTTGACGCACCTGCATGATGGCTTTTTGGTCTTGCTGACCTTGCAGAGTGAGCAATTTTTTACTTTGCTCAAGCTGTTGTAGTTTTAAACCAACATCAGAATGCTCATATTGTTGTTCAAAACGCAGCAGTTGCCCTTGTAACTGTTTTAACAGACTGCCTTGTGTTGCCAATTCTTCATCAATATCTTCTTCTCGCTCTTTATGAAGCTCATATTGGTCTTGGATGTCGTCTTGCTTGCTTCCTAACTCATCAAAACGTGCTTCTGTGGCGATCCATTGATAATTGATTGCACTCTGTTCTTGTTGATGCTTTTTTTCGCAATCTTGTTGAATAAGTTTTAGGTCATCAATGCGTTTTGCCACTTCAAGCGTTTTTGCTTCTAGGTGACGATATTCATGCAAAGATTTTTGGTAAGCACCTACCTGAAGCGGTGCTTCGGCTAAAACAAAGTCTTGAACGAAGCGCGTGGGAGACGCAATGGGCACGAATTTCAAGGCGTTTTTGAAGTTTTTCAAAAAGCTATCCAAGGTGATCTGTTGATCCGCACTCGGACTGAGCTCTTCCAGATAACGATTAATAAATTGCGTGGCTGATGCGCTACCGGATTTGATATAAGGATCTAGACAAATTTTCTTCATCGTTTCCCGGACATCAATCCAAGGCTTAGCTTGGTAACTTTTGCCTTCCATTGCGTCGATGAAGTCGGATTTTTTAACACCATAATTAGGCAAAACAAAACGCCCAAGCACATCTTCTTCTGGTGAAGCCAAAGATGCACTCAATGCCAAGCCAACACTGGATTCATTTCCAGTAACACTGTCCTCAAACACCAAAGCAAGATAACTGACAGCGTCTTGTCTTGGCTGAGTGCCAAATATTTTGGCGTTGGCTTGACCAGAATCTATCATCCCTAAAATGTAAGAGCGAATGCTACGGCCACTGGCTTTGCCATCGTTCGCGCTGGCATTGTAGTTAAGGTGGCGCTTACTGGCCCCCGTCAAAACGGTTTGAATGGCGTCCAGTAACGACGATTTACCCGATCCGGTTGGGCCTATAATAGCGGTATTGCCGCGAATATTGATGTCTTCCGCACCCAGCAGGTACCAATTGACTAATACGATTCGATTTAACTTTTTCATATTTTGGTCCTAATCCTGCGTGCTTGTGTTTTCTGTTTCTGTATTCAATTCAGCTATGTCATCTTCGTCTGGATCAGCACCATTGAAAGACTCTAACTGTCGTAAGTAGGCTTCTGTCACAATTAATCTCACCACTGGAGTAATATTAATCATCAGATTTTTACTGTCTTCTTCGTAAGACTTACCACGAATAATAATGCCGTGGCGGCTAAACAACGCCAATATGTCTTTGAAGCGAGTTTCATTCGGGATTTCCCTTTTTACCAACTGCACAAATCTGTCCAAAATAGTGTGAGTGTTGGTAGCGACAAAACCGTTGTCCACCTCGAAATTTTCTATTTTTTCTTCATAGATTTGTCGTAACACGAGTAAAAATAAGGTTTCATCAGTTTTTAGTCGCACGAACGCTTCTTTTTGGATAGGTAACACACCTGCCAGTCGCTCATTTTCATTGATATAAAGCGTCATCCCTAAGGCATCAAATAAGCGCTCAAAATATTCTTGGTAAGACTCAATAAGTAGATAATGTTTGCGCTGTCCGTGCTTGTAGGCACTAGCAAATTGGTTGGCAAGGATGAAGTTTGCCGTCTGCTGAAATTCTTGTGCGTCTTTACCCGATTCTTCAACGACTTTTTTTAATTCTCTAAGCATGGCGCTTTGCTCCTGCGTATCACACTAAATTCACGACATTCAACAAAGTCATGCACGTCTAAGTACTGGTTGGTGAAATGCACTTCGAATAAATCCTCAATTTTTTTCGCACTGACGCCCAGAGAGCCAACATAGCGTAAATGATCAAAGCAAACGAAGTCTTCAACCGACTCAATGGTAAAATCTAAAATATGTTTGCTGTTCTCCGCGGCCATTTGCTTTTCTAAATAGCTTTGCATTTTAGGAATAGTGACCTGTCTTGCTTCGTGGAAGCGGCGTTGTTGATCGCGTACTTTAATAGCGTCTTCTGACACCTCTATCGGCGTCATGACTCGCGGTGGTGGGGGTTCGCGACGTTTTGTAGGTTGTGCCGCCGAGGCCATACCGACAAAGCGCGCCCCCACAACTTGCTTTAAAATGGGCAGCGTTTCGAATTTAG
Organism: uncultured Maribrevibacterium sp.; assembly: GCA_964494965.1. GTDB lineage: Bacteria > Pseudomonadota > Gammaproteobacteria > Pseudomonadales > Marinomonadaceae > Marinomonas. The sequence continues at coordinate 9,970 of CAZBUC010000010.1, read as the reverse complement.
CCACATCTGCAATAATCCCAGCGATCTTATTGGCCAAACCAGGGCGCGAACTGTCCATGTAACGGGCGGTGTCAGCAGCTCGTTTTTCTAATCGATAACGGTATTCATCAATGCGCTCTAAGCGTTGCTCAATATTGCTAAAGGTTTGAATAATGTCACGACAATCTTTTTCGACCATTGCCTGGGCTTGCGTCACGGTAATCAACTGTTGATCAACGTAACATTGAGTCACCTGTTTCATAATATCAGGGTTAGACAAGAACTCTTGTGTCAACTCAAGAATTTGACGTCGAAATCGAAAAGGATTGTTGCTCGTTTTAATGGTTTTATAGTCGGCAATCAGTATTCCCTCGACAAACAAATCAAAAAAACCCGCAACGATCGCTTTAGGGTCACGACTCGCAAACAACTCTCTTTGTAAGCTGCGAATGCCCAGCAAGATTTGGTTTAAATGGGCAGAAAAGTCTCTTGAGGCTTCTGCAGACTGTCGCAAGATAACACCCCGTTCTTGCGGGTTTTTAGCCACAGCTTCAAGATTACTGAGAATGCTCAGCACAGTTGCGCCATAGTTGCGTTTACCGTGGCGGCTAATTTCTACCAAAGAGCGCAGTAGCATGGAAATCTGCGGTGTCATTAAAACACTGACGCGATACAACTCCTGCTCTTCTACTAACCACCCAGTATTGACCAGTCGATGATAAATGCGTAATGCGTAATCGTGTATGGTTTTTGGTGACTCAAAAGACTCTTTATGTTCATCGTTCCAAGCAAGTGTATCTAACTTGTGCAGTGTGTCTTCTATTGATTCAATAATGGTCGACTTATCTTTTATTGGGTCTTCTGCATGATCATAAAAAACCTCTGCTAGGTCAAAAAGTACTGCTTCGATCAGCATCTTATTTGAACCACTTAGTGCCTGAAATATCTCATCGGGCAAGTGTTTAAATAGCATTCATTCAACTCCATGAACCAATAATGGAAGGTTGCACTGTCAGGCTCGGCCTAAGTGACTTGCAACGACGGACATCATGGCTTGTTTTACCAATTCATCGTCACCAATGGGAGGCAATAAAGATATCGTTAGCTGCTCAGTTTGTAAGGCTTCAATTTGTTCAGGAACATCTTTACGCAGGTGGCGTCCAACTGCAAAAAACAAAGGCAACACAGCCACTTTTTTCACATCACTGGACAACCCTGCAATCACATCTTCCAGAGAAGGTGACGTCAGTTCCATATAAGCTAGGCTGATCTCTTTAGCGCCATAAGACTGGGCAATTTGTTGGTATAAAGATTCAAACGGCTGCTTCCAAAGCGGATCAGGACTTCCATGGGCAAGTAGGACAATGTGGTCATATTCTTCGCGTAGCATATTCGTTCCTAATTTTAATCAGTCCGATATTTTAGCTATCCTACCCAAGAAAAAGAAGGCGCAGAGCAAAAAACCTTAAAACTAATCCTCAATACATGCAAAAGCCGACTTTTTAAAGCCATTTAGTAGAAACAGGGCTCCTTTTGAACACAATGAGACGTGATGCGCTGAATAAAATCATTCAATCATAATCACAAGTCTTGATGTCTTTGATCTTAAATCCGTTACTATGCGTATGACCTAACACTAACTTAACTAAGGCGTATTTGGATGAAGGTTTTAATTTCAGGAGCCACAGGATTTATCGGGCAAACCTTACTTAAGTCGTTACTGCAAAATGAACACCAAGTGCATGCGGTCGTCAGGTCAGTGAATGACCGCCGCTTAGATCCTCAAGTAACGCAAGTAACCACCGAGACCTTGGTACAAATAGACGAAGAATTCGATGTTTTCATCAATTTGGCTGGAGAAAACATTGCGGCGCAACCTTGGACAAAAAAGCGCAAGCAAGCTTTATTCGATAGCAGAGTGACACTGACAGAAAAAATTCAAAGGGGCCTACAACACCGACCCAAGCACGTTATTTCTATGTCCGCTGTTGGCTACTATGGTGTTGCACGAAATGGTGTTTTTGATGAAGAGACGCCACCCAGAGAAGGTTTTTCTCATGACTTATGCAAGGCGTGGGAAAATGCCGCTAAGGCTTTTCAAGATGAAGACACAAACACCAAATTAACCATTTTTAGATTGGGGGTCGTTCTGGGTAAAGGCGGCGCTCTGAAGAAAATGCGACTTCCCTTTTTATTAGGAATGGGTGGGCCTATTGCGGATGGAAAACAATGGTTCCCATGGGTCCATATTGATGATGTTGTAGGTGCTATCACAGCCGCCATGTCTGATGACTCTTACCAAGGCACCTTTAATCTAGTTGCCCCAGAAGCGGTACAGCAAAAGCAGTTTGCCAAATGCTACGCTGCATCGTTAAATCGACCTGCTTTTATGCCAACCCCCAAATGGCTGCTTAACCTCATTTTTGGTGAAATGGCCAGTTTATTAACAGAAGGTCCCAAAATCACTTGTCACAAACTTGAGAATAAAGGCTTTGCGTTTCAATTCAGTCAATTAGAGGACGCATTGCAGGATATAGAAGTGGCCTAGCGTTTTTTTCGCAACACTGGCAAACCCTTGTCGTCGTTCAAGGTATTTTTGCACTTTGGATAAGTAACACAACCCCAGAAATAGCCGTTTTTACTTCTTTTTCTGATAAGGTAGTGACCGCACTCTCGACAAGGGTATTTTTTTGTATCTGAGGGAACGCCCTGGTTGTCTTCAACCGTTATCTTACACTCTGGGTAACTTGAGCATCCCCAAAAAGTATTGTCTTTAAAGGTTTTTTTTCTTAGTGGTGAGTGACAAGCAGGGCAAAGGTAACGTATTGGCCTAACCGGTTTGCCCTCTTTATTGTTTGCAGTGTAATCACATACTGGAAATGCTTCACATCCCCAAAAAGAACCATTTGCCCCCTCTTTTAAAACCAATAAGCTCTCGCATTTTGGACAGCGATAACGAATTTTAGCAGCGCGAACATGGACATCATCCTGCTCTAGAAATTCTTGCTCCCAATTGGAGGGAGCTTGCTTAGGGTGGCCATCATCTTGATCAGACATGAGTCAGCTCTTTTCGTTACTTAGGTATTATTTTTTCATGCAAAGCGCACTGTCTTCTTGGCATTCTTCTTTATCAACAAATGCTCTAACTTTATCTGCCCCTTTTCTTGCCGCTTCTGCGGTGACAGATCCTGCTTCTTTTGTTTTTTCCCAAGCTTTGGCACCGGTTTCTTTCGCGCTTGCCGATACCTTGCTGCTAATCTTAGACGCTTTATCACCCACTTCAGAGGCTTTTTGTGAAGTTTTTTCAGCTACCTCAGTGGTGGTCGTTTTCGTCTTTTCCCATAATTGAAGCGCACCCACTTTGGCCTTGTCTAACGCGCTTTCGTCGGCTTGAGCCAAACTGGACATGACCATCAATGAGGCAATCATAACCTTAATGTATTTCATATTTCCGCCTTTTCAGTATTTGATGATAAAGCATCCAACCAATCAATAAGCTGAGAAATGTCTCTCAACGCTCCGAGCTGAGGATAGCGTAAAAGAGTGCTTTCTGTGACAAGCTCATGATCCCATGTGCTGTGATAAGGTATGTGCAACGCTTGTCCACCCACATCCAAAACCGGAAGAATGTCCGACTTTAGAGAGTTGCCAACCATGAGAAACTCTTCGGCGGCTATTTTGTGTCGCTGCAGTATTTGTTGGTAAACAACCGAGGTTTTATCACTGACCACTTCAATGGCATCAAACACATCAGCGATACCTGAACGAGCCAGTTTACTTTCTTGGTCGAGAAGATCGCCTTTTGTTATCACCATTAAATGATATTTTCCTTGCAGGTCTGCCAGAACTTGAGAAACGTTTGGCAGTAGTTCAACGGGCGATGCCAGCATGCATTTGGACAACTGAATAATTTCGTGTATTTCATTACCTGTGATACGACCTTCCGTTAATTCAATCGCTGTTTCTATCATTGATAGCGTAAAGCCTTTTATGCCATAACCAAAATGCTCAAGGTTTTTAATCTGCACTTCGTTTAGGTGCGAGCGGATATAGTTATTGTCATGATAAGACGAAAGTAATCGTATAAACTCATCCTGAGCATGGATAAAAATATCTTCATTTCGCCACAAAGTATCGTCAGCATCGAAGGCGATTGTTTTTAGGCCTTTGTTTTGTACTTCTGTCATTATAAAACTCATATCACTGCCATTGCTTAGTATTTTGCTCGATCAAATCTAGGTAGAGTGCAACTTGATCCGGTGAATCGTTAAGAGCGGGAATATAGTCAAACGCTTCGCCACCGTTATGTTTAAATTCATCACCAAGTTCTATTGTGATTTCTTCTAATGTTTCAATGCAGTCAATAGAGAAAGCGGGGCTGATCACATTGATGCTTTTAATCCCTTGTGATGGCATGGCTTTTAACGTCACATCAGCATAGGGCTTTAGCCACTCTTCACGCCCAAACCGTGACTGGTAAACATGTGTCCACTCTGCTTCTGTTAAGCCAAGTTCTTCCGCGACTAAACGGCTCGTTAAATGGCAGCGTCTCGCGTAGGGGTCGCCGTTGGTTACGTATCGCTTAGGAATACCATGAAAAGAAAAGACTAGATGACGGCGCTCACCTTGTTTATCCCATTGTGCCCGTACTGAATCAGCCAGCGCTTTAATGTACAGCGGATGATCAGCATAATCGTGCAACAACTGAAGCGATGGCCAATGAGGGCAGCGTTTTAATGACTTCATTAACCTGTCATAAGCCGCCGCCGTGGTGGTGGCAGAAAATTGAGGATACATGGGAACCACAACGATGTTGGTGACGCCCTGCTTACGTAGTTTATTTGCAGCGACTTCAACACTGGGGTTGCCATACGTCATCGCAAGCTCAACAGGAACGGTATGACCGGCCTTTTCACTCAAAGCAGTTTTAACATTTTCTTTCAACCGTTGGCTTAGCACCAATAAAGGTGACCCTTCATCCATCCACACTTGTTGATAGATTTTGGCTACCTTCGGTGGGCGAATGGTCAAAATGATCAGATTTAAAATAGGCTTCCACAACAGAGGATTTAAATCTACCACGCGAGAGTCAGACAGAAACTCTCTGAGATAACGTCGTACTTCAGGCGCATGGGGCGCGTCAGGTGTTCCTAAATTCATCATTAGCACACCGTAATTACTTGTGTTATTCATGCTATACCTTATCGGTTAATTCTTAAAATGAGGAGACTTTAAAAACGTTTATCGTATAAATTTGGATTAAAAAACAACAAAAGAAAGCGGCTTAATTTGCGGCTATGTTGTCCACATACGAGTTAAAGAAGCCAACAAAAAGATCACAAAACTCATTGATAATACCTTTTTGTCGAGTTCATTACCTCGGTTACGACAAAGCCAATAGAAGAAAAAATGACTTATCGCCAAAGCGACAGCGCCAGGAAGATAAATGACACCGGCAAAGCCTTCCCATGCCATGTTATCAAATGCGCTGGCAGGATAAAGAAAACCAACCATGGCCGCTATCGATATAAAGACAGCGAACCCCTCTACCGTACTTTGCTGTAACTGAGCAGGCAGGCGTTTGAAGTGACAAAAATAATGCCCTAAAACGCCTCCTCCATTTCCTGAAACGACAGACACTGTACCTATGAGTAGACCTGATGGCAGGTTACCAAGGAAAGTGGGGAAAAGAATGGGCTTTGATTTTTTCAATAAATCGAGAAGAACACCAACTATGGCCAGCAATGCGATAAAACTAAAAGCAAATGTAAACGTCCATGCAGAAGCCAAGGATAACAACTGAGCGCCAATGACACCTCCCATCGCCATGCCCGCCGTATGACGAATAAGAGCTTGTGTCTCCACGGTTTTGTTTTTCATTCCTACTATCCAAGCATAAAGATGCGTGGGAAGAAAGCCGACAATAGACGTAGCAATGCAAACTAAAAACCAAGTATCAAATGATAAGCCAAGGGCTGGAAGAAAAAAGTATAAAATCGGAACAGCCAGTAAAGCTGGTGACACAAATATGGTTGATGCCATTGGCCCCGTGGCAACACCAATCACAGCAAACAGTATGAGTAGCTCAATATTCGGCATGATGCGCAAAAACCCAGTTAAACGATATTAATTCCGTTAAAAAACCCTAAAACAAAAGCGAATCTAAAATAAAAAGCAGACGTTTAGAGCCTGCTTTTTTGTTGATTGATAGCTGTGCCTAGCTATGTTTTATTCACGATTGACGACGCTACGTATCCTATCTTGGATCAAAGAAGCCAATTTATCTGGTTGAAATTTTGACAGAAAATCGTCACAGCCTACTTTTTGCACCATGGCTTTGTTAAAGCTGCCACTTAAAGAAGTATGCAGCACAATATAAAGATCTTTCAGGCGAGGATCTTCTCGGACCTCGCGAGTCAAGCGATAGCCATCCATTTCGGGCATCTCAGCGTCCGTGATCATCATCAAGAGTTTTTCAGGAACCACTTCACCGTCTGCGGCCCATTTCTTCAATTTTTCTAGACCACGCTTACCGTCTGTTGCTGTATGCACGGTAATTCCTAGGTAGTCTAACGTAGATCGGCACTGAGCCAGACCCACAGAAGAGTCGTCAACGACTAAAACCTCAAGCCCTTTTGCCAATTGAAGTAGATCTTTATCAATGATGTCATCGCTCACTGTACTGTCGTAAGGCGATATTTCAGCGAGTACTTTTTCAACATCGATAATTTCAACAATTCGATCATTGACACGAGTGATCGCCGTTAAATAATGTTGACGGCCTGTGCCATCTGGTGGTGGTAATATCTCATTCCAGTTCATGTTGATGATGCGGTCAACCTCACCAACCATAAAACCTTGAACGGTATTATTGTATTCTGTCACGATGAGGTTGCACGGCTGAGAGCGATCAATCGGTTTCATACCTATGGCTTCTGACAAATCAATAACAGGAACCGTTCGACCTCTAAAGTGCGTTACACCAGCAACTGACGGGTGTCTATGCGGCATAAGATTCAATTTTGGCAGCATTACCACTTCTTGAACCTTGAACACGTTTATGGCAAACATTTGCATTCTGCCAAGACGAAACATGAGCAGTTCTAGGCGGTTTTCACCCACTAACTTGGTTCTCTGATCTACAGCGTCTAACATGCTTGCCATACGGTACTCCGAACTATTTATAATTAAGGATTAAATCCATTATAACCATGATATTGTATTCAGCTAAACGATACAGTAATTTTTTATATAAAACGCTATGAAGCAGGGTTAAAAATGAGTCAAACCGATGTGTTCTTTTGTCGCAGAGCCGTTGTAAACCATCACATTGAGACAAAGGCCCACCATTTTTTACTGCTTAATGATGCATTGAGTAGCGATGCATCCCATTATTTGGGCCCTTTTCTTTTTGATGTCGACATTAAGTCGCTAGCAGAAAACAAAATTATCTTTGTGCGAGGCGTGATAAATGAACTTTCCTCTTTGCCCGCTCGCAACACGGAAAAAATTGTGATCTTTCTAGATTCACCTATCTTGTCAGATAATGAACTCGATGTGCTGCTTGACGCGCGTTTACAAGGTTACCAATTTGGTATCATTAACCCTGATCCAAAAGCGTTTTCAGTTGATTGGTTAAGTGCTTTTAACTATGTGCTTTTTACGCTTGAAGCTTACACTATTGACGAATTAGTCCAACGGGTAAAGCACCCCTCGATTGCATCTAAGTGCCTTTGGATAAGTGGCATTCAACATGCTGAACAATTTAATCTATTCAAAGACGTTATCTCTAATGGACTTTTTAGTGGGGACTTCATCAAAAAGAGTACCGCTGTAAAAGGAAAGAGAATACTGACATACAAAGTCATATTGATTGAATTGCTGGCGATGCTGAATGATAACCAGTCTTCTCCAAAATTACTTGCCCAATCTATTGAGCGTGATCCAACACTGACCTATCGATTAATCAAACTTACTCGATCTGCGTTTTACTACAGCCAATTTAACGTTGCTAATGCTCAACGAGCCATCGAAATTATAGGCATACGAGATTTAATTAAATGGGTGAGTCTAGCTATGTTGACCAGCGTGCCTGGCAAGCCAGATTGCTTATTCTCCATGGCACTTTCAAGAGCCTGTTTCTGTGAAGAAGTTTCTAACACATTATTTCCAAAATTAGAGGGGGCTTTTTTAGTGGGTTTGTTTTCGTATTTACCCAGCTTTCTTGATGACACTTTACCTCTATTGTTACAAGAGCTGCCTCTAGAAGAAAATATGAAAATGGCACTATTGCATCACAGAGGACACTTGGGCAGTGTTTTGAAGATTGTTGAAGCTTATGAAGCGGGTCGATGGGAAAAGCTGCCACTCGACAAATTAGGCCAAGCTGGAATGAACGAGCAAAAATTCAGAGACTTGTACGTGAAAAGTTTAAGTAAAGCAAAAAAAATGGGGATTTCATGATAGATATTGGCGTCAACATAAATCACAAGGTATTTCTTGATAACCTAGAACAGACCTTTGCCGAGATGCAAGCAAAGGGCGTTAAAGGCATGATTTGTATCGCATCGGATTACAACGAAAGCAAACAAATACAAGCACTAAGTCAAGAGTATCCAGCTATGTGGAATACCTTAGGCTGCCACCCACATCAAGCCAAAACATGGGATAGCTTGAGCAAACGACGCTTTTCCACCCTAATCGCCGCTTCAAAACCTGTCGCGATCGGAGAAACTGGTCTTGATTTTAACCGTAACTATTCCACGCCAGAAGAACAACTTTATGCTTTTCATCAACAAATCGAATTGGCGTTGGAGCATCAGCTGCCACTATACCTTCACGAGCGAGATGCACACAAAGACATGATTGCCATTCTCAAACAACACCCTGAGTTAGCAAGTCAGTCTGTTATACATTGTTTTACAGGTAGCAGAGCAGAGTTGGACAATTACCTAGCGCTCGGTTTGTTTATTGGTATAACGGGGTGGGTTTGTGACGAAAGGCGCGGTGAAGAGTTGCAAGCTTCAGTTCCTCACATTCCATTAGATAAGCTATTATTGGAAACCGATGCCCCATATCTTCTGCCAAGAAACATCCGCCCTCGCCCCAAAAAAAATCACCCAAAATATTTACCTTGGGTGGCAGAAGAAGTCGCTAAATTGCAGGGAATAGCGTTGGACGTATTGATTCAAGCCACCACTAAGAATACTGAAACGGCTTTTGGTATTCGAGTTTAAAATGACGAGCAACGATTAGGCGCTAAAGTAAAGAAAATTGCTGCGACAGTAGATTTGCCATATTCGTCTTAAAAATAGGCAACAAACTGTCCGCAATAGGTTCGATTTGTTTTTCAATGTAATGTTCGTAATCTAAATCAACCAGATCTTTTTCGCTCTCATAGGGCACCACACCAGAGCGTTGATATATGTACTGGACTCGCTTTCGCCCTTTATTGTATTCCAGCGGCAAACCTAGCTCCGCTCTTTTTTGATCAATCATGGCTGCGGCTCTAACATGCGGAGGAGTATTTTTACTGTAAGAAGAGAGTGGTCGACTCAGTTGTTTGCTGTAAACCAACTGGTTGTCATATTCGCCAGATCTGAGCTTGGCGATGGTTTCTTCTACAAAAGACACAGGGTTTTCATCATTAAAGATTTTTTCAAATAAGGTGCGCTGAAATTGTCGAGCTAAGGGAGTCCAATCGGTACGTGCAGCCTCAAGCCCCTTAAAGACCAGCTCACCAGCCGATTTCCCCGCATAACGCTTTTTACTGCCCTCTTCTTGGCCTCGTATGGTGGGCATAAAAAAACGCTCATAAACACGCTCAAATTCCAATTCTAAATGCGAATCTAACAGAGCATACTCTTGACACCATTTAGACAAGCATGCATTGATTTGCTCACATAGTCGCTTTCCCTGTTGGTGAGGATCTTCCTTATCGTTATTCAGTGTGACAAACAAAGAATCCGTATCGCCATAAATCACCTTAGCT
>CAZBUC010000009.1:429-21489 GCA_964494965.1 uncultured Maribrevibacterium sp. | reverse complement strand
AGGCTCACGCCCCCCAGGCGTTACCTGGCACTTTACCCTGCGAAGCCCGGACTTTCCTCCCCCCAATAAATTGAGCGGCGACTGCCTAGCCAACTTGCGAGGCGCATGGTACTTATCTATCAGTATAATAACAAGTTATTTTTAGACTCTCCCCCAGCGCCCGTTGAATCCGCTAAGCAACAGGCAACTGAAAACACACTTCTAACCCCCCTTTTTCAAGGTTACGAGCGGTTATTTGACCTTTATGAGCACGCACAATCCGTTGCGATATGGTCAACCCGACCCCAAACCCACCACTATTAGCCTCTCTTGCCTCAGACGAACGATAAAATGCATGAAAGATCTTTTCGAGTTTATCGTCTGACACGCCAGGACCATTATCTCGTACATAGATATACGCCATACCAGCCTTCTCTTGCGTCTCAACCTCAATAACACCACCGCTACCTGCATAAAAACAAGCATTACGCAGTACATTCTCAATCGCATGACGTAATTGCAAAGGATCCCCCAAAATGGTTTTTGGTAAACGTCCTATTTTTGAAATTGCAATTCCCTTCAACTGACTCTCAAAACTCACATCATCAACAATATCTTTGAGCCAACTCTGAAAATCGACGGTTTCTTTAACCAGTGACGCCACTTCCAACCGACTTAAGGTCAACACTTGACCAATTAACTCATCAAGCTCGTGAAGCTCATCACGAATACGATCTAAATAGCCTTTTTGAGACTCCATACCATATTTATCTTCTGCTATAGTAAGTGCGACCTCAATACGCGCAAGAGGCGTTCTAAGCTCATGAGAAACATCTCGCATTAGCCTTTCTTTAGATGAAAGTAAGGTTTCGATCCGAACGGCCATCTCATTAAACTCGCGAGCCAATTTACCAACAGCATCACTACGGCGCGCTAACTTTTCGTCTACCCTAGCCGACATGTCACCATGTCCAAATGATCGGGCAGCGCGCTGTAATTTAAGCAGCGGTCCCAGCAGCCAATAAGCCAATACACCACTCGATACCAGCAACCCCAAAAGAGAGAAGCCCACCACAGCTTCTGGGGACAGGGCATCAATCTCAGGGTTTGGCTTAAATATCAGTAAATACTGCACATTACTGCCGCCAATAACCTGAATAAACTGACTGTGTAAAAAATCCGCAGAGGGACGAGCCGTTGAACTGGGGGCATTCTGCTCTCTAAAATTGCGCGGTAATGGCTTTAACAAAGGCAAGCCATTTTCTTTATAAAGATAAATAGTTCCAGATAAGCGTTTTTCAGCTTTTTTTGTTTCTTCTTGCAAAGCAACAACGCCAAATTTTTCATAACCGGCCACTAACTGCACGCCCACATCACCCAACACATCAGCCGAGACTTGGTTGCGCTTTTGAACAAACTCAACCAAACCTAAGCCAATACTAACCACAATAATATTGGACAACAAAACCACTAGGAAAACGCGCAGAAAAGTATTCTTCATAAAACGCTATACATCCTGCTCATTAGCAACAAATATGTAACCCACCCCGCGGACGGTTTTAATGCGAGGATCACCATTATCCAAGCAACCAATTTTCTTACGCAAGTTACTGATGTGCATATCCAAACTACGATCATACATAGTGAGTTTGCGCCCCAGCGCCTTTTCAGAAAGCTCTTGCTTTGTCAGCACTTGACCGGGAGCCATTAACATACATTCCAACAAGGTGTACTCAGAAGTCGTTAGCTCTACCAGTTCACCCAATAAATACACAGTGCGATCTTTGCGACGCAACAAAACACCAGACAATTCAATATCCGCTGTTGGATCATCCTCACGTTCTTGCGTTGATCTTCGCAAAATGGCTTTTATGCGGGCTAACAATTCTCGCGGATTAAAAGGCTTCGACAAATAATCATCCGCCCCCATCTCCAATCCCAGAATACGATCAATATCATCACCCTTAGCCGTTAACATAATCACGGGCACCGAGCATTTATTACGGATTTGCTTCAACGTTTCAAAGCCATCTAATTCAGGCATCATCACATCAAGAATAACAATATCAGGCATCTCTGCCGCCATCATATCCAACGCCTCACGCCCATTCCAAGCGTGTGATACATCGTACCCCTCCCCATCAAAATATTCCTTAATGAGATCCGATAAACGTGCATCATCATCAGCAAGCAGCAACTTAACCATAATCCTTTCCTCTTGATTTACATTTCGAGACAGACAGCCTCACACACAATTGTAAATATTACCTTAGCAACCAATGAACTTCGTCGTCCCTTTTCACACAATTTACAAAGAATACTTACATCTTGACCACAGCATGCAATAAACATAAAAAAAGCCGCATGAAGCGGCTTTTTTACTGCAAACAATATTATCAGGTTTGACCAACTGATTATTGCTTAAATGGGTCACGCAATACGATAGTTTCATTGCGATCCGGTCCAGTTGAAATAATATCAACTGGCACACCAACTTGATTCTCTAAGAAACGAATGTAGTCTTGCGCATTTTTAGGTAAGGCATCAAAGCTTTCAGCACCTACTGTAGGCTCGTCCCAGCCAGGCAACTCAACATAAACTGGAACCGCTTGCTCATAACCTTCACTATCAACCAAAGAGCCTGATACCGGATTGCCATTCGCGTCATTATAAGAAACACACACTTTAATAACGGAAGAACCATCAAGCACATCAAGTTTAGTCAAGCATATACCAGACACTGAGTTGATTTGAACTGCATGACGTAATGCCACAGCATCAAACCAACCGCAACGGCGTGAACGACCCGTCGTAGCACCAAACTCATGACCACGACGACCAAGACGTTCACCGTCTTCGTCAAAAAGCTCTGTTGGGAAAGGACCAGATCCTACACGCGTTGTATAAGCCTTCGTAATCCCTAGCACATAATCCAAATACAGAGGACCAAAGCCCGTTCCAGCTGGCGCACCGCCCGCCGTTGTATTAGAAGACGTCACGTAAGGATAAGTACCGTGATCTACGTCCAACAATGAGCCCTGAGCCCCTTCAAACATGATGTTAGCACCTGCTTTGCGCAAATCATGCAACAAAGTGATAGTGTCTGCCACCATAGGACGCAAAAACTCAGCCATTTCTAGGCCTTCTGCATACACTTCATCGTAGGAAATCGGGTCAACTTTATGATAATGGGTTAACACAAAGTTATAATAATCAAGCACTTCTTTAAGCTTGGCAGCAAAGCGCTCAGAATCCAGTAGATCGCCTACACGAATTGCACGTCGAGCCACTTTATCTTCATAAGCTGGCCCAATACCACGCCCTGTCGTGCCAATCTTCTTCTCACCGCGATCAAGCTCACGAGCTTGATCAAGCGCAATGTGATAAGGAAGAATTAATGGACAAGCCGCACTGATTTTCAAACGCTCAACAGCAGGCACGCCTTGCTCAAGCAATTCGAGAACTTCTGCTTTCAATGCCGCAGGAGACAGCACAACACCGTTACCAATAATGCACTGCACGCCTTGACGCAAAATTCCAGAAGGTATCAAGTGCAGGACCGTCTTTTTACCATCGATCACCAAGGTATGACCAGCATTATGACCGCCTTGGAAACGAACAACGGCAGCAACGTCTTCTGTCAATAAGTCAACGACTTTACCTTTGCCTTCATCACCCCATTGAGTGCCTAGAATTACAACATTTTTACCCATATTTTCAGGTCTCATTTAGATAGTTCTTAAAAAAAGTCTAGCTTTGGACTGGCACTAATTGCCAAGCTTCATTTACGAAATCCAGCTTAAAATCTGCCATTTTACTGTCATTAGCCCCAAGAGACTCAACAACACGATATCCTTCTGCTCGCAGACTACTTGCTTTTTGCCATAAATCATTACAAGACGATGTTGGCATTAATACGGTTTTTGACTGGGTAACAACCACGTCCGACAGAGCAACGAGCGCTTTTAAGTCTGTACTAAAGCCCGTGGCTGGGCGCGAACGGCCAAACACTTCACCAATATTATTGTAACGCCCCCCTCTGGCAATAGCATTACCATGCCCAGGAACGTATGCGGCAAACACAACTCCTGTGTGGTAGCTGTAGGAAACCAAATCACTGAGATCAAAATGCAAGCCAACACCAGAGAAGCGATGACATATTGCCGCACTAATCCGCTTTAACTGTGTGATAGCGTCTTGTATAGACGGACTGATTTCACCGAGTAAGTTGGCCGCTTTATCCAGTACATCCTTGTTACCACACAAACGAGGCAAGGTAACCAGCCACTCCTTTTGTGTCGCACTTAACAACGCAAGAGAATCAACATATCTGTCTAATTCAGGCAAATCTTTGGCTTTATAAAGATCGATCAATTTTTCTTCTTGATCCTTACTAAGATCACACGCCGTCAGAACACCAGTCACAACGTCCACGTGCCCAAGATCAAGAACAACATTCGACAAACCCGCTAGCGACAAGGTTTGTAGCATCAAAGACAATACTTCAATGTCACTCTCTACACCGCCGTGGCCAAAAATTTCGGCACCCAACTGAATAGGGCTTCTTGTACCATCTAAGCCTGCTGGCATGGTTCTTAGCACGCTGCCACAGTAACTTAGACGCTCAACCGCATTCCCTTTCAGACAATGCGCGTCGATTCTCGCGACCTGAGACGTAAAGTCTGCACGAATACCTAAAAGTCGACCTGATAACTGATCAGTAACCTTAAACGTCTCAATCTCTAGATCAGAACCAGCACCCGTAAGAAGCGAATCTAAATACTCTAAGAGAGGAGGTATTACTAATTGATAGCCCCATTTTTCATGGAGATTAAGCAGAGTTCTTCTAAGATGTTCTATTTTAGCCGCTTGCTCAGGCAACGCCTCATCAACGCCTTCTGGAAGCAACCAACGATCTGCTAATGTCATTACATTATCCTTTTAGCTTTTTGTCAGCAAAAGATGTGGCAATCCTAGAAACTCATTCATCACCACTCAAGCCAACCGTCTAGTTGAAGTAAAGATTTGCGCAGGACTTCGACCCAAGCAGAGAGTGCCAACTATGATTTCTAACCAGATTCTCTTTATTTTGACCATTAAAAAACCGGGCAAAGCCCGGTTTGTGTAATAGTACCATGTTTCCTATTTTAACAAATAGACTACAAAGACTATAAATGGTGAATATACAATCTATTTAGCACCCTTGCTAAAAGTTGAATTATTCAAATATCTGAAAAACTCGCTATCAGGCTCAAGCACAAATAAGTCACCTTCGCCTTTGAAACTATCTCGATAAGCTTGAAGACTACGATAGAAATCGTAAAACTCTGGATCTTGAGTGTATACATTCGAATATATAGCAGCGGCTTTAGCATCACCATCACCACGAATCATTTCAGCATCACGCTGAGCTTCCGCAACAACTACGACACCCTGACGATCAGCGTCTGCTCGAATACCTTCCGCAAGCTCCATACCCTTAGATCTTTGCTCTCTAGCTTCACGCTCACGCTCTGTTCTCATTCGTTGAAAAACAGATTCGCTTACATCTGGCGGCAAATCTATACGCTTAACACGTATATCAACAATTGAGATACCCAGCTCGTTTTGAGCAACAATGTTTAGATCATCACGAAGCTCCGTCATCAATATATCTCGTTGACCTGAGACCACTTCAAACATAGTTCGCTCACCAAATTTGTTTCTCAAACCCGTGTCTACACGGGAAGATAACACGCGATTTGCAACAAACTCATCACCCGAAGTCGCTTCATAAAACCGAGCAACACTGTCAATTTTCCATTTAACGTAAGAATCTACAATAACAGCCTTCTTCTCGAGCGTAAGGTAACGCTGCGGGCTAGAATCCATCGTTAACACTCGCGCATCAAACTTCTTAACATCATTCACAATCGGCAGTTTAAAATGAAGACCCGGCTGGACATCATTTCGAACAATCTCACCAAATTTAAGAACAACGGCTCGTTCAGTTTCCTGAACGACAAACATCGTCTGAGAAGCTGCAAACACACCTAGAAATAAGACAAATAAAACTGAAATAGAAAAGCTTTTCATTAGTTTCTGCCCTCTCTACGAATAGTGGCACTTTGGCGCTTGCGAATCTCATCCAACACCTGATCTGTTAATGCACCAATATTGGGTTGATTAGAAGAGCTCGTTGAGGATGACGTCTCAGCACGCTGCTTCATAAGCTGATCAAGCGGCAAGTACATCATGTTATTGCCTCCCTTCGTATCAACAACCACTTTACTGACATCGCTGTAAACCGTTTCCATCGTTTCTATATATAAACGGCGACGCGTTACTTCAGGCGCCTTGGTGTACTCACGATACAAACGATCAAAACGATCTGCCTGACCACTCGCTCGAGCAACGATTTCAGAACGATACGCTTCCGCTTCTTCCCGAATACGTTGAGCACGACCACGGGCCTCAGGAATAACGCCGTTAGCATAAGATTCCGCTTCATTTCTGAATCGTAATTCGTCTTCTTTTGCCTTGATTACATCGTCGAATGCTTCTTGAACCTGACTTGGGGCTTGTGTATTTTCAACGTTTACTTTTGAAATTAATAATCCCGCACCATAAGCTGAACTGTAATCTTGTACACGATCTTTTACTTCAGAAGACAGCAACTCTCGACCCTGAGTAAGTATTTGATCCATTTCTGAACTACCCGCAACATGCCTTAGAGCACTTTGAAGGATTTGAGAAAGCGATTCCTCTGGACTCCTTACGTTAAGCAAAAAGTCTTTTGGATCATTCACAGAGTATTGAACAGAAACAGCAATTTCTACAATAGCATCGTCCAACGTCAGCATCAAAGCTTTGTGATCCAAGGATCGAACCCGAGTAACATTGACTTTACTCACACTATCGATCAAAGGTGGATTCCAATGTAAGCCTGGCATAACAGTAGAATGGTATTTACCTAAACGAAGCACAACACCGCGTTCTTGCTGATCTACCTGATACACACCGGTAGCCGCCCATAAACCCAATAAAGCAATTAGCACTACTGCAACCAGTCCACCGCTAAGTTTACCGGACACACCTGGACCACCATTGTTGGAACCACCAGAATTGCCTGATTTTTTACCGCCGAACATACCCATTAGCTTACGAAACGCTTCATCTAGGTCTGGCGGACTTTGGTCTTTACCACCAGGCTTGCGCCCCCAAGGATCGTTCTCAGTTTCTTTTTCACGACCCCCATCTGGACGCCCAGCACCGTTATTACGGTTATTATCTGGATTCCATGGGTCTTTGTCGTTATTACCCGGTTCATTCCAGGCCATACTACATCTCCACTTATTTTAATGATGATTCTAAGAGACTGACACTGATTCAATCTGATCTTCAGAAAGATCCGCGCGAGCCAAAATCTGCAAATAATCTTTTTTAGGAAGCTTTACATCCAACACAAAACGTCCCGCCTCGTCAAAACGCTCCGCTTTTACAGCACCATGCTCAAAAAGCATGGCACGTAAGCGACCGTAATTGCTTGAAAGAGTGAGCGTTTTGTCAAACACATCAACAGCCAGCAGCTCGGCAATCGCCTGCTTTAGCAAATCGATGCCCTGACCATCACGAGCAGACAACCAAACTCTAAAAGGGTTCCCGTTCGCGTCTCTATCAATTCTAGGTTCTGCAGTTGGCAAGGCATCAATTTTATTAAACACCTTCAACATGGGCACCTCGTTGGCACCAATCTCCTCTAACACAGTATCGACATGAGACATATTCTCATCTCTTGCTGCATCTGCCGCATCAACAACATGAAGAAGTAAATCAGCCTCAGAAGATTCTTTCAGTGTGGCCTGAAACGCTTTTATCAGCCTGTGTGGCAACTGACGGATAAAACCCACTGTATCAGCCAAAACGATGGCACCAATCTGCTCAACCTCTAAACGTCTTAGTGTTGGATCAAGTGTTGCGAATAATTGATCCGCAGCAAAAACATCCGCCCCTGTGGCACGATTAAATAAAGTCGATTTACCCGCGTTGGTGTAACCCACCAAAGACACTGTTGGCACCGCCGATCTGTCACGAGATCGACGACTTTGATCTCGTTGAGTTTCTACTTTGCTTAATCGTTTCTGAATAGACTTAATACGCTCACGAAGCAAACGGCGATCAGTTTCAAGTTGAGTTTCACCTGGACCGCGCATGCCTATACCGCCTTTTTGGCGCTCTAAGTGGGTCCAGCCTCGAATAAGACGGGTAGACATATGTTGAAGCTGAGCAAGCTCAACTTGCAATTTACCTTCATGCGTTCTTGCTCGTTGCGCAAAAATATCAAGAATAAGCCCTGTACGGTCAAGCACTCGACATTGCAGAACACTTTCTAAATTACGCTCTTGCGAAGGTGACAAAGCATGATCAAAAAGAACCACTTGGGCTTCTTCTCGATCAACAATGTCTTTGATTTCTGCTAACTTACCTGTGCCAACAAAATATCTGGCATCTGGACGCTGACGAGACCCTGATACAACAGCAACAGGATCAGCGCCAGCAGAGATAGCAAGCTCTACAAACTCTTCTGGCCCATAAGACTCATTTTGATCATGAAAATCTATATGAACTAACACAGCAATTTCACCGCTGTCAGGACGTTCAAAAAACAATATTAAATCCCTCTGCTTGCTTGGCTAAAAGCAAACTATTCTACTGCGTCTTCAGGCTGATCAGGCGACGGGACGCGAATGGTACGAGACGGCACAACCGTTGAAATGGCATGCTTATAAACCATTTGACTGACGGTATTTTTTAATAAAATCACAAACTGATCAAATGATTCTATTTGGCCTTGAAGTTTGATTCCGTTTACAAGGAAAATAGATACTGGCACTCTTTCCTTGCGTAGAATATTTAGGTAAGGGTCTTGTAAAGACTGCCCTTTTGACATTTGAATCTCCTTAAGTAAACGCTAGATAATAAAACAATTATTGGTACAACAATACGGCAGATACTACACGATTTTTATCCCGATTTCCCCCTATATAATCTTGCTTTGTATGTAATTCAAGGCATCTGGCACGAGATCTTTTGACAAACTATCGAAAATCATCAAATCTTCCCACCCTCTCAACCAAGTCAGTTGCCTTTTCGCTAACTGGCGAGAGGCGACGACACCTTTAAAGATAGCATCATCTAGCAAATCGTCACCGTTTAAATATTGCCACAATTGCCTATAACCGACACAACGCATGGAGGGCATTTCAATGGATAGGTCACCTCGCCGATAAAACCCTTCCACTTCGGCTAAAAAGCCTTGATCCATCATATCGTAAAAGCGTTGTTCAATACGCTCATGCAACACACTGCGCTCTTTCGGCATTACCGCCATATTGATCATCTCGAATGGCAACGAAACGGATTCCTGCTCAGACCAAAATTGCGTCATGGTTTTGCCTGTCAAACGATATACCTCAATCGCCCGCTGCAACCTCTGCGGATCATTAGGGTGAATACGCAACGCAGCCGCTGGATCAACTTTCTTCAGCTCTTCATGTAATGAGGACCAACCCTTTTCTAACGCTTCTTGCTCTATAGTGGCACGCAACTCAGCATTGGCATTTGGCATCTCAGCCAGACCTTTTTGTAGCGCATTAAAATACATCATGGTTCCCCCTACTAAAAGCGGGGTTTTACCCTTAGACAAAATATCTTGCACATGATCAACCGCGTCCAGAACAAAGTCTGCCGCTGAGTAAGATTCTGTAGGATCAATAATGTCAATCAACCTATGAGGGGCTTTTGCGAGCAATTCAGCATCTGGCTTGGCCGTACCAATGTCCATTCCCTTATAAACTAAAGCCGAATCAACACTAATAATTTCAAAATTATGGTGTTGTGCCAGCTCTACCGCCAACCCTGTCTTTCCAGAAGCCGTTGGCCCCATTAAACACACAACCTGTGGTTTTGTCATATTCAACGCCCTCTCAAAAAAAGTTTATCGAGATCAGACATACTCAAATGCGCCCAAGTCGGTCGACCATGATTACACTGCCCACTGCGCTCCGTAACCTCCATATCTCGCAGCAGACTGTTCATCTCCGTCGTAGTTAATTTTCGATTCGCCCGAATGGCGCCATGACATGCCATAGAAGCCATCAACTCATTGGCTCGTGATTCCATCAAATCCGATACACCATTGGCCGACAAATCACTGATAACATCACGCACTAACCCTTCTACATCGCCCCGAATAAGTATGACTGGCACTTCACGAACCATGACACTTTCCAAACCGGTTCTTTCAACACAAAAACCAAATGCACTAAACACATCGCCACTTTCCTCTACCAAATCCGCTTCACTTTGCGATACGGCAATATTGATGGGGACCAACAATGGCTGTGAAGCAATGGTCTTCTGATAAAATGCTGTTTTCATGCGCTCATACACAATACGCTCATGAGCCGCATGCATATCCACTAGAATCAGCCCATGTTCACTTTCAGATAGAATATACACACCGTGTAGCTGCGCAACCGCAAAGCCTAAAGGGGGAACCGTCTGATACCCTTCATTAGGGTCATCTTGGGTAAAGCCTTCCCCTTCATTTCGACCAATCGAATGACGTGGCGGAATTTCCTTTATCTCACCGGTATCAGGATCAATAACCTCCGTCTGGGAAGTATATTGCTGGGCGTAACCCGAAAGCCGACGCATGCCATCAAGCTGGCCACGAATTTGGGAGGAATCTGGCGCAGCCGAAGCTGACTTCATCCAATCCATCCCTTCTGTAGCCTGACGATTTAACAAAGGCAAAGCAGATTGTTGAGTAATACTCGCACCATAAGATGTGGACACCTCACTCTCCGCTGCTTGCATTTCCGTCGGTGCCGCGTCCGACTCCGGCCTCACATCCGCGATGGCTTTATGAATTCGACTGAATAGAAAATCATGAACCAGTCGCCCATCCCGGAAACGCACCTCATGCTTGGTTGGATGCACATTAACATCCACCGTCGCTGGATCTAATTCTAAATACAAAACAAAAGTAGGATGACGGCCATTGTACAAGACATCACGATAGGCCTGACGAACGGCATGGGCGACCAATTTATCTTTAACCACTCGACCATTCACAAAGAAATATTGCAAATCTGCTTGAGAACGAGAAAATGTTGGCAAGCCAATCCAACCCCACAAACGCAGACCAGCGGCCTCAACATCGAGAGTTAAAGAGTTTTCAATAAACTTTTTGCCTAATAAGGTTGCCAACCTGTGCTCTGCATGAAGCTGATCAGTAACTGGCCTAAGGTCGTAAACCTGCTTTCCATTATGACTCAATCGAAAACCCGTTTCGTAACGACTCAATGCCAGTCTTTTTACTACTTCCTCTAGATGAGCAAATTCGGTTTTTTCTGTACGCAAGAACTTGCGTCTTGCAGGCGTGTTAAAAAATAAATCACGCACGTCAATCGTGGTACCTTGCGGGTGAGACGCCGGTCGTATGGCTGTCTCCATATCTTTACCTTCCGCCTCAACACGCCAAGCTTCTGTTTCATTTTCTGCCTGTGAAGTCAGATGCAGACGAGAAACAGAGCTGATACTGGCCAAGGCTTCGCCGCGAAAACCTAGGGTTCTTACAGCTTCTAAATCATCCAATGTCACTATCTTGCTAGTGGCATGACGACTCAAGGCCAATGAAAGATCCTCTTTCATGATGCCCGTACCGTTGTCACGTATTTTGATGCGTCGCACTCCCCCCTGCTCTACGTCGATATCAAGTTGAGAGGCGCCCGCATCCAGACTGTTTTCAAGTAATTCCTTCACTACCGATGCGGGACGTTCAACGACCTCGCCCGCAGCAATCTGGTTGGCCAATCGAGGGGAAAGCAAACTAATTCTTGGCATGAAAAACCTTAAAAAGAAACGTAAACGTACTGTTTACCAAGTGAGCAGACAAAAGGTCAAGCGCAAAAAAACACCACTAACCACCAACTGGGATCACTAACTTCTGTCCAATTCGGATAACATCGTTGGTTAACTTATTAGCTTGCCGTAATAAAGGCAAAGACACTTGATTTCGCCGAGCTATTTCGGACAATGTATCCCCACCTGTCACTGTATAAATGTAATCAGACTGGGCACTTTGTTTCCAAGCCACCAAGGTGCCATCGGGCGCATTTTTAGTAAAATACTCGATTACACCTTTAGAAATAGCCGCTGCTAATTTCACACGATAAGCCCTACTGGATAAATTTTTCGCCTCAATTTTGTTGGAAACAAACCCTGTTTCAACCAAAATAGAGGGAATATCAGGTGACTTTAGAACCACAAAACCGGCTTGCTGGACGCTATTTTTATGCAGTACTGCCACATTCTTCATATTACCCAAAATACTTTCGCCGACATTTAAACTCATTTGAATAGTCGAATTCATCGACATATCTAGCAGCACTTCCGCCAAAAGTTGATCCTTATCATCTAAGGATATCCCCCCAACAAGATCAGCGGAGTTTTCCTGTTGCGCTAACCATCGCCCCATCTCCGAAGTTTTACCACTTAAGGATAAAGCCCAAACAGAAGCGCCCCTCGCACTGGGTTTGGTAAACGCATCAGCATGCACTGAAATTAGCAGATCGGCATTCGCCTCACGAGCAATCCGCGAACGGTCACGCAATTGCAGATAAGTATCGGTAGAACGAGTCATAACCGCTTTGAAGCCTTCAACCGCATTAATACGACTCGCAAGCTCTTTCCCTATGGATAACACAATATCTTTTTCACGAACGTTATACTGCCCGAGCGCCCCCGGATCCCTTCCACCATGACCAGGATCTATGGCAATAACAATATCCCGCTTCTCCTTTGATAAGTCCGCTAGACTTTTTACAATCGTGGCAGGCTTACGAGCACCATATTCCAACTCAACCAATATTCGCGGCCCATACGTATCGTTAGGCGCAAGCACCGTACTCTTGGCCTTAACAGACTGTCCCAGATCAAGCACAAAACGCACACCGTCATCCCGCCTCGCATAACGAACGCGCATCAGAACATCAGAAGACAAGGCGGACAAACTGTTGACAACAGATGGGGTCAGTATCGCGCCACTGATATCAAGCACGATACGTTCAGGATTTGAAAGAGGAAAAATGCGGTGCTCTGAACTCCCAGACAGCTCAAAAACCAAACGCGTCACCCCTTCTTGCTGGGCAACGCGAATGTCTCGAACTTCAGCCGCCAAAACAGGTAAGCTGACAACAGCGAGAAGTAGACTTATAAAAACAGAAAGACAATAACGAAATTTAGTATGCATATCAGACAGCTAGCTAGTATATGTTGCACACTATAACCGTTGATTACATGTATCTCAATCTTACTAGTCGTAAAGACTTCTATACATTAGAGCACCATGGCATTTTTCAATGTAAACAAAGCAGCAGAACCTTTCTGTGTTTGCGCTTTTATCGAAACATGACGACCTTGGCGGATAAGACTCAAATTAATCATTAAGTCGGCTTCCGGCAACACTCCAAGTCCCATTTCGGCCCATTCGATCAAGCACAAAGCATCTGTTGCAAAATAGTCACGAATCCCCATAAATTCGAGCTCTTCTGCATTGGAAACTCTGTACAAATCAAAATGATAGGCATCAAAATCGGTTAGCTCATATGGCTCTACTATAGTGTAGGTTGGGCTTTTTACTGGCCCTTCGTAACCTAAGCCGTACAAGATACCCCTAACCAGAGTTGTTTTCCCCATTCCCAGGTCACCCGAAAGATAGACAACTCCTCCTGTAGTGAGCGCGGACGCAATCACACCGCCTATGTCTTCCATGGCTTTTTCACCAAACACTTCTTTGTCAATTTGCATTTGCATAAACCCTTAAAATCATCACAACAAAGCCTGCGCAACCATCACCAACTAGACTGAAGCCGACTGTAAACTCAGTTCATACCAAACTCAGTCCATACCAAACATAGTGCGTCGATAGTGCTTCAATTCACCAATGGACTCTAAAATATCGTCTAAAGCCAAATGAGCACCCGTCTTATGAAAGCCCTCTAACGCTTCTGGCTTCCAACGCTTGGCCAGCTCTTTTACCGTGCTCACATCTAAGTAACGATAATGGAAATAAGCCTCAAGCTTAGGCATATAACGGTATAAAAAACGACGATCTTGCCCGACGCTATTACCACAAATTGGCGATTTACCCGCTGGCACGTATTGCGCAAGAAACTGAATAGTCTCTTCTTCAGCCTGCATCATACTAATATCAGAAGACAAAACACGCGCCGTTAAACCAGATCCACCATGATGCTGCGTACACCACTCGTCCATTGCATCCATTACGGCTTTTTCTTGATGGATGACTAGGTTCGGCCCTTTTGCCAGGACATTTAAATGCTTGTCCGTCACGACCGTCGCAATTTCAATAATCGTATCGGTTTCTGGGTTCAACCCTGTCATTTCGAGGTCAATCCAAATTAAATTTTCTTCATTTAAGCTCATAATCTTCCAAGTCCTTTATTATCAATGCCAAGCATTATACTCTATGCGCCTTACTTTATGACCAGACGAATATAATGTCGAAGCGAAAACTTACTAAACAACAAACTTGGCGAATCGAAAGAATTCATAAAGAGCGCGTTGAACGCACTCAAAAACGTGGCGATATCGCCGAAGAACTTCTTCAGTCTTCAGACCTTGGTCCTGAGACGGAAGGAATTATTATTTCTCACTTTGGCACTCAAGTCGAAGTGGAAGGTACCCAAGCACCGTTTGTCGGCATTTCGACACGCTGTAATTTGCGCGCTAACCTTGGGCAGCTGGTCACCGGCGACAAGGTCGTCTGGCGCCCAAAACAAAATGAAGGCGGTGTTGTCGTTGCGACTACACCAAGACACACATCACTATCTCGTCCGGACATGCACGGTAGATTAAAACCCGTTGCCGCTAACATTGACCATATTGTTGTGGTCATCGCGGCAGAACCGGTTGCCCACGCCAATTTGATTGACCGCTATTTAGTGGCCGCTGAAACGGTTGGTATTCCGCCTGTTATCTTGCTGAACAAGTGCGACTTAATTGATAGCAGCAATCAAGCTGGTCTGGATAGCCTGCTAAAAACCTATGAAGATCTGAATTACAAAATCATCAGGACGTCAATTAAGCATCAAGCTGGGATGGAAGTGCTGTACGATTTCCTTCAGGATAAAACCAGTGTTTTTGTTGGGCAATCCGGTGTCGGAAAGTCGTCTCTTATCGGCACGCTACTTCCAGGCATAGACATCAGCGTGGGCGAGTTGTCTCAAAAACGCAAAAAAGGCGTCCATACCACCACCACTGCCCGCTTGTTTCACATGCCAAAAGGCGGAGATCTCATCGACTCACCAGGCATACGAGAATTTGGGTTATGGCATATCTCTGAAGAAGAACTCTTAAATGGGTTTATCGAATTCAGACCACACATTGGCTACTGTCGATTCCGTGACTGCGCCCATGAAAAAGAACCTGGCTGTGCTATTTTAGCGGCTTTAGAAAAAGGCGATGTCACCGAACATCGCTTCCAAAGCTTTCTTCGAATTAAACAGTCTATTCGCGACAATAACGCCTTTTAAAAAACGGAATTTGGCGCCAACTCTAGATCAGAGTCCTCAAATGGATTACCGAAATTTTGACGATTCTGATCTAGTAGCTTCTTGTATGCGTCATCTGTCAATAACGTGATGCTGATGCGTCTGTTTTCGGCGCTGTCCGTATCAAAGCGATTGTATGGAATCGTATCCGATAAACCAATCACCTGAGCAATGCGATCGTCTTTGATGCCCCCCTCTTCAAGTATGTAGCGAGCGGCGTTGGCCCTAAGAGCAGATAAATCCCAGTTATCAACACTACCAGCACCAGTAAATTTCGAAGAGTCTGTGTGCCCCGTAATGACAATAGGATTAGTCACTTTATTAAAAATAGGAGCAATAGACAGCAAGGTATTCTCAATATCGGGCATCATGCGTGCACTGCCACGCTCAAACATAGGCGCATCTGGATTATCCAACAAAGTAATACGAACACCTAAAGGGGTAATCTCAATACGTAGATTATTTTGTTTTGACACCATGATGTTCATCTTATTGAGCTCGTCATTCAGCACATCGTTTAAACTGTTCGCTTCAGCCAGCTCGGTGCCGTTACCCAACCTAGTGTCTGTATTTCTGACGTCTGCGCTGCCTGACTCAGGCAACTGAAGATCAAGCTTCTTCTCTGGACTTTTTGCCGGACTCCCCCCCAAATCAATTGGGTTAGCGCTAAAACCCGCTGAAGACGGCCCCATAGGATCCTGAAAATACCCTTCAATACTGGCCAACTCCTCAGGAGAAGCCACACTCAATATCCAAAGCACCAAAAAAAGCGCCATCATGGCCAACGCAAAATCCGCTAAGGCAATTTTCCATGCACCGCCATGATGCCCGCCTTTTTTTACTTTTTTTACGCGACGAATAACCAGCGAGTTGGAACCCAATGCCATTTTTTTCTCTCCTGTAAGGGGTATCTGCGATGTTTATCGATACTGCTTAAGATTATCAGCAAGCTCAATAAAGCTTGGGCGCATATCGGGGGGTAGCAATTTCCGTCCCGTTTCAACCGCAACAGGAGGGGCATACCCAGACACGATGGCACTCAAACTGGCTTTAACACACAAATACGCTTTCAGCTCATGAGCTCCTAAGCTTTCCATGTGTGAGGCCGCCGGACCCGCAAAACCGTAACCAAAGAAAATCCCTAAAAACGTTCCCACTAAAGCCGCAGCAACATGAGCACCTATTGCCTCTATTGGACCTCCAATTGATCCCATAGTAATCACAATACCCAAAACCGCCGCCACGATACCAAAACCAGGCAACCCTTCCGCCACTCTTGTCATAGCGTGACTCGGCGCCGCCAATTCTTCTTGAATTTGCTCAATTTCATTATCCATAATGGCTTCAATTTCATACGCTGGCAGACCTGTTAACGTATAAATACGATAATTATCAGTCAAAAAATGGACAATTTCATGATCCCGTAACACCTCTGGAAAGCGATTAAACAATTCACTGGTCAGCGGTGACTCTATGTCGTCTTCGATAGACAAAAAGCCATTTTGACGACTTTTTTGAAATAAACAGTACATTAATCCAAGCAACTGAGCATAAAAATGCTTATTGTGTCGACTCCCAGAAAACACTTGCGGCAACATAGCAAACACTTTCTTTTGCACGGAAAATGGATTGGCCACCATAAACGCCCCCAAAGCAGCACCACAAATAATAATGACTTCAAAAGGCTGCCATAACGCCAGCATATTTCCATGCGACGCTAAATAACCGGTAACCACACTGACAATGACCACCAAAAAACCAGCAAAAGCGAACATATTCTCTTCCTTACAACCAACAACGTATTTTCTGTTTGCAATATCAAGTATGATTAAATCGTTTATACAAACAAGAGCATACTAACTTCCGAGCCACTAATGTAACCAGCTATGATAGACAAGTCACCCTTTGGCCTTAATGAATGGCTACATTTTCTCAAAAACAAAAAGCTTCCTGTCAAAGCCAGTGTGTTGATGCGCCTCAAAACTCAAGTAAAACGCGCTGACGACACCTTAGAAAATATGCAAGCCAATATCGCCTCAGACCCTTTCTTAGCGTTTGCCATTCTCAATGAAGCCAATCGAATCATTCCCAATAAGAGCACTGACATTAAAACCCCGTTTCATGCTGCCACCATGGTGGGGATGAATGGTCTTGAGAAACTTTTACCGCAATTTGCCCCTTATGAAGATAAAAAGCAAAAAACACCTCACATAAAAGCGTTTTTAGAAAACGTCCAAGTCAGTTACGAGGCCGCCTCTATAGCAAGAAGTTGGGCAATTGGTAAACTAACCAGCCATGAAGACGATATTTTCTGGACCACACTTTTTAGAGACACTGCTCGGTGGTTAATGTGGTTTTATGCCAGCCCTGTCATGCAAACGCTGCAAAAAAAAATCCAACAGGGTGAAAAGTCGAGTCAAGCAGAATTAAGTATTTTAGGGTGCCGTTTAGACGAGTTGACGGCTCATCTTTGCGCTCACTGGCAGACCCCACAAAAAATTATTGATTCATTTTTAAAGAAGCATATTCCAAATGCGAAAGAATTGCAGGTGCTTGCCCACCTAGCGCATCATCCTGATGAATTACCTGGCTTTACCGAAGACAAGCGCCTGACATTACTTATCAACAACCCCTTAGTCTTCTCATATTGCGCAAGCAAGGTAGCCCATGAAGCCAGCGTAATGAGGTGGGACTCTAGAAATCTGCCTTTTTATTATCGCGTTGTGGCAACCATCATGCACCGCAGAATTGGTGAAGTCATCCAAATGGCGCACCTGGCGTGCGTTGAGTCCGCAAAAAAATACCGCGTGAGCGATGCTCCTTCACTTGCTCAAAAGCTATTAGATACGACGCTTTTCTCAAGTCAACCTGACTCTAGAAATAAGCGCACAAAAAAGGTCGCTATCGCCTTATCACCCATAGCTGATTTAAAAAAGACACTCAACAAACCCGGCATTTTAGACACTAAACAAAAAGCTCACCTGGCACTAAAGACCATTAAACTTGCCATACCTAATGCATTGCATACGATTATTTTTAGGCACGCTAGTGGAAAGATTTTGCCTGTTTATCAGTACGGCTATAACCTAGAAACCATCAAAGCCATTAAGTGGAATGCCCCTTCTGTTGTTTTCAAAACCTTGTCAAAAAAACGCTCTGCTAACCTCTTATCTGGCCAAAAACTGTCTCGCATTTTAAAAGACTTACCGGACAATGCAGACCAAATTATTGACGACACCAGCCACCTCATGCTGGTGTCAACACACACGTCAGCAACCGAAATGCTGTTGTTTTGGCTAGAAACACGCACCGAATTTACTGAAAACGATTATAAAAACCTTAAACAGATTGTGTCCCTTATCAGTGACAACACTCAATAAATACATTTAGATCAGGATAACAAACGTGACTAAAGATCAACTTTTTGCATTTGCTCAACACATCACACCACAAAAAACACTTTCGCGCGCCATAGGCAGAATAGCAGAGTGTGAAAACCGCTGGGTCAAAAACACTTTTATTAGCCAATTCATTAAAAAATATCAGGTTGACATGTCGGAAGCCATAAACAGTGACCCTTTGTCTTATCGTAATTTTAATGACTTTTTCACTCGCGCTATTCGCCCAGAGCTTCGCCCAATTTGCGATCAAGACGATGGCATTGCCTGCCCCGCTGATGGCGCTATCAGCCAGCTTGGCAACATCGAATATGGCACTCTATTTCAAGCCAAGGGACATCATTATAGTCTTACCGATTTGTTAGGGGGAGACGCATCACTCTCGAATCAATTTCTAGGTGGCTCTTTTGCTACCGTGTATCTTTCACCCAAAGATTATCATCGAGTGCACATGCCACTGACCGGCAGACTGACAAAAATGATCCATATTCCGGGCAAGCTCTTCTCCGTTAATAAAGTCACAGCAGAACAAATCCCTAATGTCTTTGCTCGTAATGAACGCACAGTGTGTTTGTTTGATACAGAAGCAGGACCAATGGCGGTGATATTAGTCGGCGCTATGATTGTTGCCAGCATTGAAACCGTTTGGGCAGGGCAAGTTACTCCCTTTAACAAACAGGTTGTCACCTGGGACTATGGCGCACTCAATAATATAGAACTCAAAAAAGGCGAAGAAATGGGGCGATTTAAATTAGGCTCAACCGCCATCGTTCTATTTGGTAAAGACGCCATCAATTGGGAAGAATCATTGCAAGCAGAAACCCCCACTAAAATGGGCATGCACTTTGGCCGCATTGTCGAAAAATAATACCAACCGTCGCATTCATGCAATAAAAAATGCAATAAAAAAGTCCTCCAATGCTGGTCAGCCAGCTATTGGAGGCACTTAAGCTACACCTCTAGTGATACACGGCCTAAACCACAAAAGTAAGGCAGATCACGATCAATAATAAATCTAACCCTGCGCCTTAAGTACAGGCACAATATCACGACTCACCATGTCATGAAGCAAATCCCGATACCCTGTTCGACCCGATGGCAAGTTTTCTTCTGACGTGATGGCGATGGTTAACTCTAATGTCGGTAATACATAAACCATTTGCCCACCGTACCCCCATCCATAGTAACCCTGCACCCCCGAA
The DNA here is from genome assembly GCA_964494965.1 of uncultured Maribrevibacterium sp. Lineage (GTDB taxonomy): Bacteria > Pseudomonadota > Gammaproteobacteria > Pseudomonadales > Marinomonadaceae > Marinomonas. The sequence continues at coordinate 1,290 of CAZBUC010000009.1, read as the reverse complement.
AACGACTGAATAAACCATCCGTATCCATACTCACCACGATGGAAACGAGACTGCGTTCTTGGCGTCCAACTTTCTTTTATCCAGCTTTCAGAAATGAGGCGCTGTCCTGTCTTAGTAACACCACCCCGACGATATAGCTCACCAAAAGCCAATAGGGACGCTGGTGTCATACCGACCTGATTCCCCCCCATAGGAATGCCTTGCGGACTTGTCTCCCAACTTTGCACCCGCACACCAGACCCTTCAAGCCACTGATTGGCTAAACGATAAGTATGCTGACCACTCTGTCGCATAATAATGGCAGAAAGCATATGCGTATTGCCCGTTGAATACTGCATAGCACCGCCCACGTCTTCGACAAAGGGTCTTGAAAGCGCCGACTTCACCCAGTCATCACTCGCCACCCAACGTCCATAGTAGCGGCCAGATGTTCGCTCCAGCCCCGCTTGCATAGAAAGCAAGTGGCCAACCGTTATATCACTTAAGCGTGAGTCTGGATTACTGGGTAAGCGATCGGCCAATAACGAGGCAACAGCTTGATCAACACCTTCCAAAATACCGCGATCAATCGCTATACCCACGAGTGCGGACATCAGCGATTTTGACGCAGACTTGATATTAGCAAGCTCATTGATATCGGCTTTGTTATAGGCCTTTGCCCACACTAATTCTCCCTTATGAGCGATGTGTATCGTTTTGATATTAGAAAAACCTTCCGCCGTTTTGTCCATAGCATCTAGATCTAAAGCACTGGCTTCGACACTGACAAATAACGCACACAAACTTAGTACTAAACAACGCATACTGATCCACCTAATATTTAAGCCACTTACCCAATTTAAGTGATAAACACCCATACAG
>CAZBUC010000009.1:0-419 GCA_964494965.1 uncultured Maribrevibacterium sp. | reverse complement strand
ATAAATTCAAAACGACAATAAAAAACCCGCAAAAGCGGGTTTTTCAAACACTCAGATTTCAACAGTCCATTATGGTGTTTCGTCTTCAAGCTCTTCTTTCGGTGCAGGTATCAAATCTTCTCTGGTAATATTTAGCGCCAGCAATAAGTTAGCTGCGACAAACACCGACGAGTAAGTCCCGATCACTATGCCCACCAAGAGCGCTTGCGAGAAACTGTTAATTGCCTCTCCACCAAAAAGAAACAACACCAACAACACAAAAATGGTTGTCAACGACGTAATCAAGGTTCGACCTAATGTTTGATTGATCGACTGATTGATCAAGTCATATGGCTCGATGTCACGCATGATGCGAAAGTTTTCCCTAATCCTATCGCACACAACAATAGTGTCATTTAGCGAGTAACCTACTACCGCTA
>CAZBUC010000008.1:14312-22201 GCA_964494965.1 uncultured Maribrevibacterium sp. | reverse complement strand
CACCAAACTAGTGTACTGGTATTGCGCTACTTGCAAAGAGGACTTGTCAGATTCAATCTTAACCCAACCGATAAGATTACGTTGACTGGGGGTAAATAAATCCGTTTGTGCATTAAAATTGCCATCAAGTGTGTTGTTTGTGTAGTAAATCGCACTGATAGATTCTAAGTGAGTATCGAACTCGTTGGTGGTTTGTTGTTTGGGAAATGCAGTACTTGTTTGCTGAGGTGCTTTACCCAGCTCAGCAAGCAGCTTTTGCTCGCTGTTAAACAATTGAATGCTGCTGATATCCTGATTGTTGAGCGCATTTTGTAAAATGCGATGCATCATATTTTGGTCAGAAAAAACGATGGCGTACTCGCTGGTGGTAGCAACCTGTTGTGTCACATGAATAACACGGGTGTGTAAATTATGGTTTAGGTCAAGGAAGCGCGTAGACAGAAGAAAGAGGCTCGATAAAATAGATAAAACCAAAGCTGGGGTAAACAGCACCCAAAAAAGCTTGTTGTTTAAGCTGAGCGTTGGAACCTTTAGAAAAGTAAATTTCATAGTCTTGGTTGCGGATTGAATAGCGGGTCTGTTGATTGTATAGCGCCTGATACAGTAACAACAGATCCAGTGAGGTGTCTTTTGCCGTACATACTTTTTGTTTTCATCGCAATCACATATTTGCCATTTTTAATGGAATGTTAGTGGTATCTAAGCGCATTGGCATCAAGCATGCTTAGGTGTTTTATTATGGAGACTTATTAATAAGTGGTCGGTGTTATTTTCACAGTCATTTGAGATAATGCGTCTTATTGGGAGCGCGAAAATGCGTGGTGTAAATATAGTATTGCTCTAAAATGTGAAATCAACACTAAGTTTATAACGCTTTTATATTGTACTGTTTGTTGTCTGTGCTTTCTAATACACAAGAATAGAGAGCAACGATCAACTAGGCAAACCTTGTATTTGTCACGAAAAGTGTGTCTCGTATTGGGATGTAAACATTAAGTTTCATTCCCTCTGTCATCAATGTCAATGAAGTTTTTTTATGATTCAATATCCGAGTATCGAGTCCTTAATAGGGCAAACACCTTTGGTGCGTTTACAGCGCATTAATCCAAATCCTAGCAATACCGTGCTGCTCAAGTTAGAAGGTCAGAATCCCGCAGGGTCGGTGAAGGATCGTCCTGCATTGAATATGATACTTCAGGCCGAGTTGCGTGGGGACATCAAGCCCGGTGATAGTTTGATTGAGGCAACCAGTGGCAATACAGGCATAGCGCTCGCCATGGCGGCGGCCATCAAGGGCTATAAAATGCACTTAATTATGCCTGATAATATGAGCCAAGAGCGTAAGTCTGCAATGGCGGCATATGGCGCTATTCTTCACTTGGTAACAAAAGCCGAGGGTATGGAACGGGCTCGAGATCTTGCTCAAGAAATGCAGGAGCAAGGCATAGGCATTGTGCTGAATCAGTTTGCTAATCCTGATAATCCCAATGCACATTATATTTCCACTGGCCCAGAGATTTGGCAGCAAACCCAGGGCACTGTGACGCACTTTATCAGTTCAATGGGAACAACGGGCACCATCATGGGGGTGTCTAAGTACCTCAAAGAACAAAATGATGCGGTACAAATTATCGGCCTGCAACCCCAAGATGGTGCCAGTATTCCGGGCATTCGTCGTTGGCCAGAAGCCTACTTACCCTCTATTTTTGATGCCGCTCGGGTTGATAAGGTCATGGATGTCTCTCAAGAAATGGCCGAAGTGACCATGCGACGTCTGGCAAAAGAAGAAGGGATCTTTTGTGGTGTTTCATCGGGTGGCTCGGTTGCTACGGCCTTAGCTTTGTCAGAACAGCTCTCTAATGCGGTGATCGTGGCGATTGTTTGTGATCGTGGCGATCGATACTTGTCGACCGGGGTTTTTGACTAGTCCTTAGTTAAAGCTTGCTTTCGCGTGCAGTTTGGTTCGCGGATGCGATAGAATGGTGACGAGAAAATTCAGTACTCAGGAAAAAGAGAGCTTCCTTTGCGAAAAAGAACCCCCCCGCGTCGAATTGCCAAACCTCAGCCGCTCGGTCCTGTTATGACCTATGACGTGGAAGGTTTGACTCATGAAGCAAAAGGCGTAGCCCGTCTACAGGGCAAAGTCACCTTTATAGAAGGGGCTTTACCAGGTGAAACAGTGACGGCACAAGTGACGAAAGCCGGTCGTCGATTTGATGAGGCGATATTAAAAGACATCCTTGCACCTAGCCCAGATCGGATGGATCCTGCTTGCTCACATTTCCATCAGTGTGGCGGCTGCAGTTTTCAGCATCTAACGAACGAAAAACAATTGGCCTCAAAGGCCGATTGGCTACAAGGGCAATTACGCCACCTTATCACAACACAAGACCTTGAGTTATTGTCGGACGCTTCTGTAGGTTATCGCCGTCGCGCACGCCTCTCAATTCATCGTAAAAATGGGAAAACCGTATTAGGTTATCGTGGTAAGGCTTCAAACGATATTGTTTCTATCGAACGTTGTATTGTGTTGACCGAGCGTTTACAAAAGGTCTTTGCGTCTTTAAAAAGTACTCTACTCGAAGATGATTTGGCGGCCATCTTGGGGCACATTGAGTTGCTAGAAGACACGAAAGGGGTGTCTGTTGTATTCAGATTAACGTCTCCCTTAGTCAATGAATTGAAAGATCAATGGGATGATTGGGCGCAAGCACAAGATGTGATTGTCTATTGGCAAGCACCAAAATCCAGCAAAGCAGACGTGGCGCTTGACTCAATGCGCTATTATGATTTGAAAGATAAAGACCTGGGGGAGATAAGGTTGACCTATCATCCCCAAGACTTTACTCAAGTCAATGCGACTATGAATCAAAAAATGGTGACTCAAGCCATGGACTGGTTAAATTTGAATGACCAAGATGTCGTGCTGGATTTGTTTTGTGGCGTGGGTAATTTTTCCTTGCCGCTGGCACAGCGAGCACGAACGGTGATTGGCGTTGAGTTACAAGAGAGCATGGTGGACCACGCTCGACAGAATGCCCAACTGAATCATATGGACAATGTGTCCTTTATTGCGGCAGACTTAACAAAATCATTTCAAAATGAACTTTCTAACGAGCAGGTAACCAAAGTACTGTTGGATCCTCCAAGAGCAGGCGCTTTTGAGTTTCTAGACAGCATTATAAAAATCGGACCTATACAAATATTGTATGTTTCTTGCAACGCTTCTACTTTAGCAAGGGATGCAGAGTACCTAGTCGCAAAAGGATATCGTGTACTGCGAGTAGGTTTGATGGATATGTTTCCTCAAACCTCTCATGTTGAAACCATGATGCTATTGCAAAAAAAGAAGTAAATTGAAGGGCAGATAAATGGTAACGGTAAGAAAAGATCACCCTGTTTTAGATGATGGCAGTGTCGATATTGACGCTTGGATGGGACAGTTTTCTCATCTAATGGATGACAGCGCACGGGTTCCCTTACGTATGGCTTGCGAGTTGGCGCGTCAGGCTGACTTACAGAGTGCTCGTCCATCCTACTGGGGCGCTCAAACCAACACCTTCCGTGCTGGGCTGGAAATGGTTGAAATTCTGTCCGGTTTTCGTGCCGATCAGGATTCTCTTGTTGCTGCTGCTTTATATCGCGCTGTACGTGAAGATCAACTACCGCTTTCCCGTGTCACAGACATGTTTGGTCGAAAAGTGTCTTCTATTATAGAAGGGGTGATTCGCATGGGGGAAGTATCCAAAAACTTGTCCGCGGATACGGCCTCTGAAGTATTAGGCCGCAGCGATAATCAGCTTGAGTCGTTGCGCAAAATGCTGGTATCCATTATTGATGACGTCCGTGTCGTCTTGATCAAACTCGCCGAGCGTGCCTGTGCTATAAAAGAAGCCAAGCATCAAAGTGAAGAGCGTCGTGTGGCAGTTGCCTTAGAAGTGCAAAGTGTCTATGCACCGTTAGCGCATCGTTTAGGTATTGGTCATATTAAATGGGAACTTGAAGACCTGTCTTTTCGATACTTATATCCCTTTGATTACAAAAGAATTGCGTCATGGCTTGATGAAAAGCGGCTAGACAGACAACAATATATTGATGACGTCATTCAGCTTTTAGATGAACGCTTAAAAGGCATTAATATTCATGCAGATTTAATGGGCCGCGCTAAGCACATATACAGTATTTGGCGCAAAATGAAGCGTAAAAATATCGATTTTGACGAAGTGTATGACGTTAGGGCGGTTAGGATTTTAGTCGACGAGACCATGGAGTGTTACGGCGTTCTTGGGGTTGTACATAATTTATGGCGCCCGATTCCACAAGAGTTTGATGATTATATCAGTAACCCGAAATCGAACGGCTACCAGTCCCTACACACGGCGGTCATTGGTCCACAGGGGCGCGCTTTAGAAATCCAAATTCGTACTCACAAAATGCATGAAGATGCGGAGTTGGGGGTGTGCGCCCATTGGAAATACAAAGGCACCGATTTAAGTTCTAATAGCTCCAGCTATGAAGAGAAATTGCAGTGGTTAAGAACCATTTTGGATTTCCATGAAGTGCAAGGCGATTTAGAGTCATTGTCTGAGCAAGTGCGCAGTGACATAGAGCAAGACCGTATTTACGTTTTTACGCCAGAAGGACATGTTGTTGATTTACCGGTAAATGCAACCCCGGTGGATTTTGCTTATCGAGTACACACTGAGATTGGCCATAGATGCCGTGGTGCTAAGGTCAATGGCAAGATCATTTCTCTCGTGACACATTTAAAAACCGGTGACAAAGTTGAAATTCTGACGACAAAAGAAGGCGGACCAAGCCGAGACTGGTTGCACCCAACCTTGGGTTACGTTCAAACCAACCGAGCCCGGGCTAAAATCCAGAATTGGTTTAGAAAAGAAGACAGGGACAAAAACTTAGACGCAGGCAAACATCTTTTAGATAAGCAACTAAGACGCCTCGGTTTTGAAGATAATCGCATCGATCTGCAAACCATATCGTCACGCTTTAACTTCTCCAACGCAGATGAAGTGTATGTTGCTCTGGGCGCAGGCGACATACAGCTATCACGGGTATTACGAGTCATAGATGATACTTATAGTCTAAATGGTGAAACGACCCCCGCACGGCCCATTCGCTTAAAGAAAAGTCGCCACCGTTCCTCTGATAATGATATTCACATTTTGGGTGTAGGGAAACTGCTGACTCAAATGGCCAAGTGTTGCACGCCCATACCGGGTGACGGTATTGTCGGTTTTATTACTCAGGGGCGTGGTGTTTCTGTGCATCGACAAGACTGCATTAATGTGGTGCAGCTTGGTTTGGATGAACCAGAGCGTATTGTTGATGTTAGCTGGGGTGAGGAGTTGGATAATCAATATCCTGTCAATATCCAAGTAGAGGCATACGATCGCACAGGATTGCTCAATGACATAACAGGATTGCTGGCTAATGAGAAAGTCAATTTGCTATCCATGAATACCTTGTCAACAAAAGAAAGCCACACCGCCATTATTCGATTTACTATCGAGGTAGGTGAGTTGAGTGTATTGAGCAAGTTGCTTCATCGTATCAATCAGCTGCCCAATGTGCTTAATGTATTTAGAGAGAAAGACTTTTGAAACCATCCATGTCACAACTGCTTTATCTTATGTCGTGCCTAAGAGACGAAAAAAATGGCTGTGCTTGGGATAAAAAACAGACCTATAAAAGCATCGCGCCTTATACCTTGGAAGAAGCGTATGAAGTGATTGATGCGATTGAGCGTGAAGATTTTGAACACCTAAAAGAAGAGTTAGGTGATTTGCTTTTTCAGGTGGTGTTTTACGCTCAGATGGCAGAGGAAGAACAGCGTTTCTCTTTTGATGATGTGGCTGCGGGTGTGGTTGAGAAAATGCTGCGCCGTCATCCTCATGTGTTTCCTGACGGTGATTTGGCACGATTTGGCGAACCTTCCTTGTTGACTGAACAGCAGATTTCTGATCAGTGGCAAAAAATTAAAGCCGAAGAAAAAGGTGCGCCTGATGCTCATGTATTATCCAGTGTGCCTGTTTCTATGCCCGCGCTCATGCAAGCGGTCAAAATCCAACAGAAAGTTGCCAAACTCGGATTTGATTGGCCTGATGTTGGTCCGGTGTTCTCTAAAATTAGAGAAGAGCTGGATGAGCTAGAGGAGGCGCTTAAAGAGCAAAATCCATCTCATGTTGAGGAAGAAATGGGTGATGTCTTGTTTGCGGTGACCAACTTGGCTCGACACTTAAAAGTGTCACCCGATATTGCCTTAAATAAGACAAACGTAAAATTTCGACGTCGTTTTGGTCGAGTAGAAGAATTGGTTGCTGCTGAGCAAAAGTCGCTCTCAGAATGTTCGTTGGAGGCGTTGGATCGTCACTGGGATCAAGCAAAGCGTGAAGGTTTATAAATCTGTATGATGAATAAAAAGACGTCTCTTTAACCGATGTCGTTGGTAATTTTAGGAGGGTGAAGTGAGTGATCGTCAAGCGTCATTGCGTGAAAATGTCAGGTTGCTAGGGGATTGTCTCGGCGAAAGCATGAGCAATCATTTGGGTGAAGGTTTTTTAGAAAAAGTCGAAAATATCCGCTTACTCTCTAAAGATGGACGCCAATCAGGTGACTCAGCGGCCCTTATTCAAGCGCTGGAAGCCTTGGAAGATAAAGAAATTGTGCCTGTTGCTAGGGCGTTCAATCAGTTCCTAAATTTGTCTAATATTGCCGAGCAATATCATAGAGTGCACCGCCGCCGTACCAACGAAAGCTTGGGAGTCTATCACAACCCGGTTGGTGACCTGCTGACACGCCTTTCAAAGCAAAATTTTACAGCAGAGCAGATGATTGCTTCATTGCAGTCCCAATCCATCGAGCTGGTACTGACAGCCCATCCCACGGAAGTGGTCCGCCGTTCATTGATCCGTAAATACGACAATATTTCGAGTGAATTAGAGGCGTTAGACAAAGACAATATTTTGCCTCTTGAAGAAACCAAACATATTCGACGTTTAAAAGAAATCATCACGCAAGCTTGGCACACGGATGAAATTCGTGAAGAAAGACCCACTCCTGTAGATGAAGCCAAGTGGGGCTTTGCTGTTATTGAGCAGTCTTTATGGCAAGCTGTGCCGCGTTTTTTCCGTCAGTTAGATGAGCAATTTAGCGAGTTTTCAGCACAAGATCGTTTGCCGTTGGATTTGGCGCCGATTCGTTTTGCCACCTGGATGGGAGGGGATAGAGACGGTAACCCGAATGTCACTCATAAAGTAACAAAAGAAGTGACTTTATTGGCTCGTTGGATGGCGGCCGACTTGTACATAAAAGACTTAAATGTGCTGCGTTCAGAGTTTTCTATGACCCAATGCAATGCGGCATTGCGTGAACGTGTCGGTGACAGTGCGCAACCGTATCGAGAGGTGTTACGCCACCTAGAGAACAAGATGCAGGCGACCAAAAATTGGGCAAAAGCTTGCCTTGATGGCAAACCGACAGCAGATCAAGACATTTTTCTTGATATTCAAGAGTTAACCGACGATTTAATCTTGTGTTATCAGTCCCTACTAGATTGTGGCATGAAGGTCATTGCAAACGGGTCTCTGCTGGATTTGATTCGTTGCGCGGCGACTTTTGGTGCCACCTTGGTGCGTTTGGACGTTCGTCAAGATGCCTCGCGTCATATCGATGCCTTGTCTGCTATCACACGCTTTTACGGATTAGGCGATTATGCGGAATGGGATGAGGCTTCACGACAGGCCTTTCTGTTGACAGAGTTAAACTCTAAACGACCTCTTTTACCCATGGAGTGGACACCAACCGCAGAAGTAAGAGAGGTACTTGATACCTTTAGTATGATTGCGAAAGGTCAGCAAAATTCATTTGGT
>CAZBUC010000008.1:6291-14302 GCA_964494965.1 uncultured Maribrevibacterium sp. | reverse complement strand
TCTTATGTTATCTCGATGGCCAGCGCTCCGTCTGACGTGTTGGCGGTTGCCCTGATGTTAAAAGAGTCGGGTGTGAGCTTTCCGATGCGAATCGTGCCGTTATTCGAAACCCTTGCGGATCTGGATAATGCTGAGCCAATCGTTGAACAGCTATTCTCTATTCCTTGGTATAAGGCCTATATCAATGGCCGCCAAGAAGTCATGATAGGTTATTCGGATTCAGCCAAGGATGCTGGACAAATTGCCGCGACTTGGGGGCAATATCGTGCGCAAGAGGCTTTAACTCGCTTGTGTAAGAAACACGGCATTCATCTGACTCTGTTTCATGGTCGTGGCGGTACCGTAGGTCGTGGCGGCGGTCCAGCTCATGTGGCGATCCTTTCACAACCCCCTGGCTCTGTGAATGGCGCAATCCGTGTTACTGAACAGGGCGAAATGATTCGTTTTAAATTTGGTATTCCTGATATCGCAGTACGTTCTTTGGAGCTTTATTGCTCTGCTGTGATGGAAGCGTCTTTGATTCCCGCGGAGCCACCAAAAGAAGAGTGGCGTGCCATTATGGATGAAATGGCCGAAGTAGGGATGAATCAATACCGTTCTATCATTCGTGGACATGAAGATTTTGTTCCTTATTTTAGGGCGACTACGCCAGAACAAGAGTTAGCTAAATTGCCGCTCGGGTCTCGTCCTGCACGTCGTCGTTCCGATGGCGGTGTGGAAAGTTTGCGTGCTATACCGTGGATTTTTGCTTGGATGCAGATACGTCTGATGTTGCCTGCTTGGCTAGGGGCTGAGAGTGCTTTACAGCAAGGTGTGGAGTCAGGGAATCTAGAAAAGCTGAGGGAAATGCATAAAAAATGGCCTTTCTTTGGAGCTTATTTAGACATGCTCGACATGGTGTTGGCTAAAGCCGAACCTGAAATCGCAGAATACTACGAAAAACGCTTGGTTAACGAAGAGTTGCAAGGGTTAGGTCGCTTGTTGCGAGGTAAGCTTAAGCAGGTGAGTGAGCTGGTAAAAATGCTCAAGAAGCAAGAAAGACTGATTGAAGATAATAAAACCATTCGCCAGTCTATTGATGTACGAAACCCCTACATAGACCCATTGCATTATCTTCAAGCGGAGCTTTTGTATCGCAGTCGCAAAGACGAAGACAACGCAGAAGTGAACAAAGCCTTGATGATTACCATGGCTGGCATCGCCAGTGGTATGCAAAATACGGGCTAATTCGGCCATACGGTTAAGAAATGCTCAGTATGAGCAAGAAAACAGTAAAAAAAGACGGTGAAGTTTGCATATTCAAGCGCTGCTTGGGTATGCTTATCGACCATTCAATTTTTTAGTATGCAGGTGGTTTGTTTTTCCGCATCGTTTTGCGATTTTTGCAACAGCGATGCCGTGTTGTGTCAGACCCTTTTGCAAATCATTTAACGCTGTCTTTTGGAGATTTATATGCGAGTCATATTATTAGGTGCGCCTGGCGCTGGTAAAGGTACTCAGGCCCAATTCATTACGGAAGAATTTGGAATTCCTCAGATCTCAACAGGTGATATGTTGCGTGCTGCCGTTAAAGCGGGCAGTGAATTAGGCTTAAAAGCGAAAGCTGTGATGGATGCCGGTCAGCTGGTATCTGACGATATTATTATTGGTCTAGTGAAAGAGCGTTTAACCGAGGATGATTGCCAAAACGGCGCTTTGTTTGATGGTTTTCCTCGCACTATTCCTCAGGCGGATGCTCTGAAGGAAGCCGGTGTACAGATTGATTATGTTGTTGAAATAGACGTAGCCGATGAAGAGATCGTACAGCGTATGAGCGGTCGTCGTGTTCATGAAGCGTCAGGTCGTACTTATCACCTTGTTTATAATCCTCCCAAAGTGGCAGGCAAAGACGATGAGACGGGCGAAGAACTGATTCAGCGCGCCGACGACACAGAAGAAACAGTGCGATTACGTTTAAACGTTTATCATGAGCAGACTGCGCCCTTGATTGGTTACTACCAAGACTGGTTAAAAACGGACAGCTCAAGCGCTCCTAAGTTTGTCAAAGTAAACGGGGTGGGCGATCTTAATGAAATCAAGCAAAGCCTATTGGCGTCGTTAAAGGCTTAATGATTCAATGGCAACCATCTTAGCTTTAGATACTTCAACGCAAGCCTGTTCCGTTGCGTTGAACATTGACGGTGTCGTGTTAGAAGATTTTCGCATGGCGCCGCGACTACATAACGATCTGATTTTGCCTATGGTAGATCAGATCCTTCATCAAGCTGGTTTAACCTTATCGAATTTAGACGCCATCGCGTTTGGGCGTGGACCGGGTTCGTTTACTGGTCTTCGCATTAGTGCAGGTGTCGTACAGGGGCTGGCTTTTGGGTCTGATTTACCTGTAATACCCGTTTCTACCTTGGCGGCCTTATCGCTAGAAGGGTTTCAAAAAACCGGTCAATCCGACTGGTTGGCGGCACTAGACGCACGAATGGGAGAAATTTATTTGGGCGGTTATCGAATCAGCAAGGTTGATGGTCAATACGACGTTACCCTACTGATCGATGAGTGCGTTGCTAAGCCAGCGGCGTTGTCTTGCTTTTCGTCCCAGTTTAATGGTGTTGGCTCTGGTTGGTGTTATGCCGATATTTTGAGCGCTCTCTTGCCAGACTCTCCCGCTCATGTTTTGACTGACTTGTCACCACGTGCTGCTTGCATTGCTGAGTTGGCTCTGTTGCACTACCGAAAAGGTGAAATGGTGTCTTCTTATGACGCTATTCCAACCTACCTAAGAGATGAAATCACTTGGGAAAAACAAGCGCCTCGAATAGGAAAACGTTAACGCATGTTGTGGTATCAAATTGTCTTCTTGGCGGTCATTCAAGGACTGACTGAGTTTTTACCTATTTCAAGTTCTGCTCATTTAATTCTTCCTGCTCAGCTGCTTGATTGGCAGGATCAGGGGTTGGCGTTTGATGTTGCTGTTCATGTGGGTACGTTAACCGCAATTGTGGGCTATTTCAGAAAAGACATAGCACAAATCGTCGTTGCTTGGTGTGTTTCCATTAAAGATCGACGCTCAACATCAGACAGCCGATTGGCTTGGTGGATAGTGATTGCTACGATTCCGGCTTGTGTTGCAGGGTTATTGCTGAGTGACTTTATTGAAACGCATTTGCGCTCGTTAGAAGTGATTGCCTACACCACCATAGGATTTGGTGTCTTGCTGTGGTTGTCAGATCTGTATGGGAAAACCACAAAAACGGAGCAGAACTTTGGCTGGAAAAGTGTGTTGTGTATCGGGTTTGCTCAGGCGCTCGCTTTAATACCTGGAACGTCTCGCTCTGGGATTACAATGACGGCCGCTCGGTTTCTTGGGTTTACTCGTGAGAGTGCGGCGCGATTTTCTTTTCTTTTATCCATCCCCTTAATCCTCGCTGCGGGTGGATTGAAGACAGTAGAGTTAGCATCCTCGAATGTATTGGTAGATTGGACGAGCCTTGTCATGGGTGCAGTGCTGTCGGCTATTAGTGCTTATCTTTGCATTTATTTGTTTCTGAAATGGCTCAATACAATCGGTTTTTTCCCATTTTTTGTTTACCGATTAGTTTTGGGTAGCGTACTTTTGTTGATCGTTTACCTTTAGGTTTTTCTAAAGGATGAAAACAATGGATGCGAAATAGGCTAATTATATTAGTGAGTTAGGAGAAAACGCTTTTGCTCGATCTTATTGCGGTAGCCACGGCGGATAAAAGTTTCGAGGTGGCGTCTCGGCAGCTTGCCGATTCGTTGGGCTTGCCTTTTATACTGTTAACTTCTCCCATTAAACGGGTTTCAAATTACGATTACCTTATATTAAACAGTCTTGATGGCTTAGCTATTGCGAAAACGGGGAAAGGCGCTCCTAATCCAGTGTACGTTGACTTCACTTCGGGGGCAGTTGATCACCGAAGACGGTTTGGTGGCGGTAAAGGGCAGGATATTGCAAAAGCCGTCGGCCTAAACAAACGTGCAAGTTTGTCTATATTGGATGCGACCGCAGGGTTAGGCAGAGATGCTTTTGTTTTAGCTTGCCTAGGTTGTACTGTATCCCTTTGTGAGCGTGTTGGCTTTGTCAGGGCGATGTTAAAAGATGGCTTGTATCGTGCTTCTTTGCACCATGAAGTCGCTGATATCGTTGCGAATATGTCGTTACTTGATACGGATATCACAGGCATCGAAGAGAAGAGTGTGTTTGATGTGGTGTATTTAGATCCTATGTACCCACACACCGACAAATCGTCTGCAGCGGCGAAAAAAGAAATGGCGTTTTTTAGGGATTTGATTGGTAAGGATTCGGACGCTGACACGCTTTTGCCTGCTGCTATGGCGCTAGCGAAGTACAGGGTGGTCGTAAAACGCCCAAAAGGAGCAGAATATCTAAACGCTACTCCTCCGACATATCAATTAGAAGGTAAATCCGGGCGCTATGATATTTATGTGATTAAATCACTGGATGTTTAACGTGCTTTTAGTCCTATGACATTAATAATGGGGTGGTCTCTCTCCATCGTGATTGGGTTGTTGCTGTCGATGAGACTCTAGCTGTTTTCCTAAGAGAATGAGTTTTTCTTTTATCAATAGCATATCTTTTTGTTGATTTACGAGAACTTGGTTTAAGCTATCAATGGTGTCTTCTTGAAACTGTACCTTAAATTCTAATTCGTCAATGCGTTGGTTGATTTGTGAGGTGTTCATAGATACCTTCAGTGTGTTAACCTTAAAGTGCTAAGCTTATATTATAATAGCCATTTAAAAAGCATGTTTGGTGCGCAATTTGCACTCATGGAAAGGAAGTATTTTACTATGATCTTTCTTTGCTTCACACGGCGATTTCAAAAAAGTTTAGTAAAGTTTTTGTGTACTTACTTTTGTGTTCACTTTGTGTTTATTGCATAAAATAAACACGGTTTTATAACAATATTTAATTTGATAAGAGATATGTATTTATGAATGATCATCAGGATAATGTTTCACGCAATAAAGGGGCTTCTGTTGGTTCTGGCTTATTTTCGCTGCGTACACTTATAGTGAGTTTTATTATTGCTTTGGTTGCCCCATTGCTGATTGCCGGAGTGCTTCAACAAGATGTAGGACAACATTACCTTGTCTATTTTGGCTTTATTCTTGTGGCTGTTTACTTAGGGGCCATGGTAAGTCAGAGTGTGCCAGCTATCCAATCCACTTCACATGATGATGAAGACGACTCCGAAGACGATGAAGACGACGACCGTGAACAGGGTACAGTAAAGTGGTTTAACTCTTCCAAAGGATTTGGCTTTTTAACTATGGAAAATGGCGACGATGTATTTGTTCATTATCGAGCCATTCGTGGCCGTGGCCGTCGCTTTTTAGTGGAAGGTCAGCTAGTTCGTTTTTATGTCACTGAAGGCGAAAAAGGCAAGCAAGCCGAGAATGTTTCCATCATTCGCGGTTAATTATCCTATTTTTATAAAGAGGTTTTTATGGCAACGGTAACATTAAAAGGCAATCCTTTCGAAACAGCAGGCTCTTTGCCTGCAGTGGGTTCTGCTGCACCAGACTTTGAACTTGTTAAAACAGATTTATCCGTGACCAAGTTAGCAGATTACAAAGGGACAAAATTAGTACTGAATATTTTTCCTTCTGTTGATACTCCAACCTGCGCTACATCGGTTCGTAAATTTAACGAGTCAGCTTCTTCATTAAAGGGCGTAAATGTGCTTTGCGTTTCAGCAGACTTACCTTTTGCTGCAGCACGTTTTTGTGGCGCAGAGGGGATTGATAATGTTGATACAGGTTCAAGTTTCCGTTCTGCCTTTGGTCAAGACTACGGCCTTGTTTTTACAACAGGTCCACTAGTTGGTCTCCTGTCTCGTGCAGTGGTTGTGCTTGATGAAGATGGTCAAGTTATTTACACAGAGCAGGTTGCTGAAACAGCAGATGAGCCAAATTACGACGCTGCCTTGGCTGCGTTAGCTTAAAAAAGACCAGATTTACTAAGGCAAGATGAATACTGTCTCAGCCTAAAAAAAGCCCCTTTTCAGATATAGTTGAAAAGGGGCTTTTTTAGTTAAGCGGGTGACTAACAACAAATGGTTAGTCAGTCTTTTTGCACAGGGATAGTATTTGTTGTGCGTTCGACACTGTTGTCTTTATTTAAATAGACCAATTTAGGTTTGAATTGCTCGGCTTCTGTCTCGTTCATTTGTCCGTAGGCGGCAATGATGACTCTATCGCCAACTTGTACCTTTCTGGCCGCCGCGCCATTCATAGAAATAGTGCCAGAACCCGATTCCGCCAAAATAACGTAGGTATGGAAGCGTTCGCCATTATCTACGTTATAAATATCGATTTGTTCGAACTCTCTGAAGCCTGCAAGCTCGACAAGGTCTTTGTCGATTGCGCATGAACCGTCATACCAAAGTTCTGCTTGGGTAACGCTGGCCATATGAAGTTTGCCTTTCAGCAGTGTGATTTGCATATACATTCTCTTAAATTAAATAAAGCGTGTGCCTGTTAGCTTTTAAGGGCATTAGTTCCAGATAAATGGACCTTCCTCGTGATCGTTAATGCGCCACCATAGATCGGGGTCTTCTTCAGTACTCTCGTCCCAGCTTTGAGCATTGCAGCGTACTTCGCACTGCAGAAATTGAAATGCTTCTTGTGCACAAGCACGATCATTTTCCCAAGGGGTCTGATCAGAGTCAAACCAAACAGACGTAAAGCGCTTGCCTGCGGCTTGCTCTAGAATAGTTATTTCAAATTCGTGTGTATCTGTGCTGGCGATCACTTTCGTGCAAAGGCTCGATGGCTGATGTTGTTTGATGACTGTAAATACGCTACTTATCCAACGAATAATGGTCGTTGTTGGACAGGACAAAACATATATTTCGATGTCAGGCTGCATAGTTTAATCCTTTTTTTTCAACATATTATAAATTCTGAATACACTCATAGACAGATAGCCTATGAGCGTCCACAAAGCACCGCATCCCGCTAAAATAAGTCCGAACAAGGCCATGATTTCTTGGGCCAGTGACGCTTGCACTACTTGCTCGGCTACCATCAGTATGAGCACGCCAAAAACAAATAAAAGACCACCCTGGATGATTTTAATCAATGCCAGTTTGGGGTTATTGCCAAGTTTCATAGCAAGTTTGTGGATGGTGCGTCTCATAAGGTCAGGGATTATCTCTTGTCAACGAATAAATTGTTTAAAATACGTGCATAAATGGCTGAAAGCTGATTTAAGCTTTCAGCGTCGACACACTCATTGATTTGATGGATGGTGGCATTAATGGGGCCTAGCTCAACTACTTGTGTGCCCATTTTGGCGATAAAACGACCATCGGATGTGCCACCAGAAGTGGATAGCTCAGGCGTTATTTTGACCGTGTTCTGAACCGCCTCAATCATGGCATCCACCAACTCACCAGGGCGGGTCAAAAAAGGTAAGCCGTTGTAAGTCCACTCAATATCGTAGCGAAGCTTGTGTTTGTCTAGGATCTCTAAGACGCGCACTTTAAGGGCGTCAAAATCCAGTTCAGATGAAAAGCGAAAATTAAATTGCGCCTTTAATTTTCCGGGTACCACATTGGTGGCGCCTGTACCGGAATGAATGTTGGAAACTTGAAAGCTAGTGGGCGGAAAGAAGTCGTTACCGTCATCCCAATGTGCATTAGCCATCTCGGCAAGGGCGGGTGCCGCCAAGTGAATGGGGTTTTCTGCCAGGTGTGGATAAGCGACATGGCCTTGCTTGCCGTATACGGTTAAATCACCACTAAACGAGCCGCGACGGCCATTTTTGATAATGTCACCCAACGTTTTGGTGCTGGAAGGTTCGCCAACAATGCACCAGTCAATGGTCTCATTTCGTGCCATTAGAGCGTCAACAACACGTGTAGTGCCATCTACAAATGGCCCTTCCTCATCACTCGTGATAAGAAAAGATATTTGACCAGCGTGATCAGGATGCGCCGTTACAAAGGTTTCAACCGCCGTGATCATG
>CAZBUC010000008.1:2230-6281 GCA_964494965.1 uncultured Maribrevibacterium sp. | reverse complement strand
ATCATGGCGGCAAGGCTGCCTTTCATGTCTGCTGCGCCGCGTCCATAAAGCATGCCGTCAATAATCTCAGGTGAAAAAGGTGGGACGCGCCACTCTTGTTCTGGACCGGTTGGAACGACATCAGTATGGCCAGCAAAACAAAGATTAGGTCCTGTTGTGCCACGTTTTGCATAGAAATTTTTCACGTCGCCAAAAGGCATATACTCAATTTCAAAACCGAGTGTTTTTAATCGCTCTATCATGAGATCTTGGCATCCCGCGTCTTCTGGTGTGACGGACGGGCGTGAAATAAGATCCATGGCAAGTTTAAGTGTAGGTGACAAGTCAGACATTCTTTACCTTTGAGTTGGTTTTCGCTACCTTATTAGACATTCTGTTACTACAACAGGAGATCCATAGAAAGGTGGGGTTATGAAATTAGGTATCATTATTTTTTTAGGCTTAATGACGGCTGGTTGCAGTTTATTTCAACAGCCTGTCATACAAGAGTCGTATTTTGTTCCTGTTATTCGCTCTGATGTGTCAAGTTCGGGTTACACGCCGTCAATTACTCCCATGACAGCACCTAGATCACAAAAAGAACGCCCTCGCATTTATACGCCAGTCTTGCGTTAAAGGAGTTTTTGAGCATAGTCCTCTGCGGTAAATCCAAGATAAATGTTCCCTGAGTAAACTAAGACAGGGCGTTTCACCAAAGAGGGTTGAGACATTATTGTATGGACAGCAACGTCGTTGTCCATTTTATTTTTTGTTTCTTCATCCAGTTTGCGCCAAGTGGTGCCGCGTTTATTAATGACGTTTTCCCAGCCTAGTTCGCTGATCCAGGCTTTAGCTGTTGCTTCGTCTAGCCCTTCTTTTTTGAAATCGTGAAATCTATATTCAATGTTGTTATCACTTAACCAGCGAAACGCTTTTTTCATGGTATCGCAATTTTTGATGCCAAATACATTAATCATATTTTGTTCCGCATAGCACCCTATTGAATGAATTCGATAGGGTGCTTTTTTCTTGCTTTCGTTAATAGTCTTTTGCGTTTTTGCCTTCAGGCTCGTTTTTAATTGTGAGCGTGCAATGCTTCATTAAGAGCAATGGCGGTTTTGTTCGTTTTACACTCGATGGCGCCTGTTTCCGAGTTACGTCGGAACAAAAGGTCTGATTGACCAGACAGTTCGCGCGCTTTCACCGTTGAGACCACTTGGTTGTTTTCATCCAGTACCGCCACTTTAGAGCCTGCCGTAATGTATAGTCCTGATTCTACGATGCAGCGATCACCCAAGCCAATACCAATGCCCGCGTTTGCTCCAATTAAGCATTTTTCCCCTACTCCGATAACGATGTTGCCGCCGCCTGATAGAGTGCCCATAGTGGAGCAGCCACCGCCTAGGTCAGAGCCATCGCCCACTACAACGCCAGCCGAAATGCGACCTTCTACCATGCTGGAACCTAGAGTTCCTGCATTGAAGTTGACGAAGCCTTCATGCATCACTGTGGTGCCTTCTGCGAGATGTGCACCTAAGCGAATGCGCGCAGCATCACCAACACGAATACCTGTAGGGACAATAAAGTTAAGCATTTTCGGGAATTTATCGACACTGAATACTTCAATGGTACGGCCTTCCATACGAGCACTAAGTTGGCGATCAGCAAGTTCTTTTACATCAATGGGGCCTTCACTTGTCCACGCGGTGTTAATTAGCAGGCCAAACATGCCGTCAAGAACCGTGTTATGTGGCTGAACGAGGCGATGGGAAATAAGTTGCAGCTTTAGATACACTTCCGCTGGGTTGCTTGGAGCTTCGTCAGTGGCAAGTACGCATAAGATGATGGGCTTGGTTGATGCCTTTAAACGCGATGCCAATTCTGCCTGTTCAATATTTCCTGCTTTTAGAAGGTTCATATGTAGGCGGTTTAAATCGCTCTCTTCTAAAATCAGTGTGCTGTTACCACCTTCGTAATTGGTGCTTTCCAATAGTGCATCCAAGGTACCTTTTTCGACATGTAAGCAAGGTGCAGAGTAAAAAACTTCTAGCCAATTGCCTTCTTTGTTTTGCGTGCCGATGCCAAGACCGAATGCGAAAATTGTATTGCTCATGTGTGTTCTCCAATTAAGATCTAAGGGGGATTATCTGCGAGTGAGGAAGCGCTGTATTCTTTTTGCTGCCTCAACGCATTCAGATTCTTCTGCCACTAAGGCCATGCGAATATGATGGCTGCCGGGGTTGGTGCCATTTACGGCTCTGCCTAAATAACTGCCAGGTAAAACTAAAACGGATTCTTCTTGATAAAGCGCAATGCAGAATGCCTCGTCTGTCATTGTTAACTCGGGCCAGAGGTAAAAGCCCGCTTCTGGTTTAGAGATTGCCATCACGGGGGACAAAATCTCCAAAACTGCATCAAACTTGCGTGTGTATATTTCACGGTTCATGATGACGTGTTTTTCGTCGTTCCAAGCGGCAATAGAAGCGTCTTGGTGATGCACTGGCATAGCACAACCGTGATAGGTTCGATAAAGCAAAAAAGCCGCCAATAAATCTGCGTTCCCTGCTACAAACCCTGAACGCAACCCTGGTAAGTTTGAACGTTTTGATAACGACTGAAAAATGAGGCAATGTTGATAATCGGTATTGCCCAATTTCTGGCAAGCTTCAAGTAGCCCCAGTGGAGGATGATCACCAAAATAGATTTCTGAGTAACATTCATCCGCCACAATAGTAAAGTCGAAGCGCTTCGCCTTCTCAATTAAAAAAGCGTATTCCTCGAGTGTGGTGATGGTGCCGCTGGGGTTATTAGGTGAGCAAACGAACAGCACTTCGCAGCGCTGCCAAATATCATCACTGATGCTTTGGTAATCGACCTTGTAGTCATTTTTTGCATCACAAGGGAGGTAATGCATTTCGGCTCCAGCTAAAATGCCAGCGCCTTCGTAAATCTGATAAAAAGGATTTGGGCTGACGACGAGTGGCTGAGGCTTGCTGCCGACCAGTGTTTGAGTAATCGCAAATAACGCTTCTCGAGTACCGGTAACCGGCAGTATTTCGGTCTCAGGATTAAGCTTATCGAGTTTAAAGCGGCGTACCGCCCATTTGCTAATCGTGTCTCTAAGTGCAAACTCGCCTTTTGTACTTGGGTATTTGCTGACGCCACCCAAGCTTTTAGCCAGTGTTTCGAGCACAATGGCAGGTGCTTCGTGTTGTGGCTCGCCAATCGTGAGTTTGATCAAGGGTTTTTCTGGGTTGGGAGATAAGCCTTCAATGAGTTCAGCCAACTTTTGAAAAGGATAGGGGTGCAAAGATTGTATAAGAGGGTTCATTGTCTTTAGTCCATCGCTTGAGAAAAACGGTCAATTTTCTCTTTTAAAAGAGTGCAGATTGTATTCATAGTATCTTCGTCAGTAATTAAATCGCCATTTTCTTTGGTGATGTAAAAGGTATCTTCTACACGTTCCCCCAGTGTGGCTATTTTGGCCTTGTGCAACATGATGTTATGGTTCATGAAAAACTGTCCCACAAGAGCTAATAATCCTGGTCTGTCTGGTGCGGTAATTTCAAGGGCTGACCAGACTTCCTCAGGTTGGCTAACAAAATGTGCCGTGGCGGGTGAGTTAAAAATTTTCAAAATACGCGGTGTGTGACGTTGCACGACACTTTCATACAGTGAGGGTGTTTCTAACTGGTCCATTAAGGTGTTTCGGATCAGGGTGATACGTTCTCTATCAAGATGTAGATTAGTATCTGAGTCATTACTGTCCATAACAACAAAGCTATCCAGACTAAAGTTGTCTGTGGTGTGGCTTATTTTGGCGTCTAGAATCGTTAAACCGAGCTGTTCAAATGTGGCAGCAGTAACCGCAAATAGATGTTTGCTGATCAAGGTGTAAATAAATATTTTGCTGGCCCCTGAGAAATTACGACCGCCTAGTGGTGTGATGGCTATAAGGGGCTTGTCACTCGGGCGGTGGCGTAAGATCGCTTCTGTATTCCACGCAATTTCATCACCATTTGAGCGTATGAAATACTCATCTTCGATGGTTTCCCATATGTTTTCCGCTTCC
>CAZBUC010000008.1:828-2220 GCA_964494965.1 uncultured Maribrevibacterium sp. | reverse complement strand
TCGATCATAATTTCGAGTGCACGCTGTTTGTGCTCGTCGCTGATCATATCGGCATCTATAGGGGAGTCCAGGCCACGTCGTAAAGCGCGTTTTGTTTCTAAGTACAACTGGCGCATAAGAGAAGCCCGCCAACTATTCCACATGGTCGGGTTGGTTGCGTTGATGTCGGCCACAGTCAGAATAAACAGGTAATCTAAATGCTCTTGATCTTTTACGTAACTAGCAAACTCCCAAATCACTTCAGGGTCTGAGATGTCTTTGCGCTGAGCTGTGACTGACATGAATAGGTGGTTGCGGACAAGCCACACGACCAGCTCGGTATCACGTTTTGATAGGCCATGACGCTCACAAAAGGCCTGAGCATCAACGCAGCCTAGTTCGGAGTGATCGCCGCCACGTCCCTTCGCTATATCGTGATACAAACCAGCAATATACAGCAGCTCAACTTTAGGAACGTGTCGAATCGCTTGGGCTGAAATAGGAAACTTCTGTTTAAATTCTGGCAGCCATAGGCGACGCAGATTTTCTACCAGCTGAAGAGTGTGAGCATCTACTGTGTAGATGTGAAATAAATCGTGCTGCATTTGCCCTATAATGGCACCAAATTCCGGTAAATAGCGCCCCAATAAGCCAAGGTGCTTCATCGAGCGAAGTATGCTCGTTAGTCGGTATCGGCTGGCAATAATGTCCAGAAACAAATCGGTATTCGTTTTGTCGTTGCGAAAATGATCATCGACTACTTCAAGGCTGTCGCGTAACTGACGCATGGTGTTCGCACGAATTCCCTTGATGTTTTCGTGAGCACCCAGCAGCACGTACAGCTCCAACATACTAGACGGGTTGTCTTGAAACAGGGTTGCAGAGCGTGCTTCGAGTTGGCCATTGGCAATCTGGAAATGGTCGTTGATGACCTCGATGTTATCAATGGCATTTTTGGCAAGAAACGATTCTTCAAAGTGTTGTAAAAGTAGATCGTTGAGTTGCTGAATTGAGGCGACGCTCTGGTAATAGCCCTGCATGAAGCGCTCAACGTTGCGTTTTAGATCGTCGTCATCAAAGCCAAACAATCGGGTTAGCGTTCTTTGATGATCAAAAAGAAGGCGGTCTTCTTTACGGCCAGAAACCATATGCAGTGCCCAGCGTATCCGCCAAAGATGACTCACTGCCCCTTTTAACTGGATGTATTCATCTTCCGATAAGAAGTTTTTTTCAATGAGAGCACTAAGTCTATGAGTGTGTAAATGACGCTTAGCGACCCAATCAATCACCTGCATATCTCTTAACCCGCCAGGGCATTCTTTGAGGTTAGGTTCTAGGTTATAAGCGGTATTTTGATATTTAGCATGTCGCTGCTTTTGCTCCGCCAGCTTAGCCTGATAAAAAGACTGACCA
>CAZBUC010000008.1:0-818 GCA_964494965.1 uncultured Maribrevibacterium sp. | reverse complement strand
CATCCCACATTTTTGTCGTATCAATACGGGTTTTAAGCGCCGCGAGTAAATCGTTTGAGCCAATCAGGGTTCTTGATTCAATGAGATTGGTAATAATCGTAATGTCATTAGCGGCCATGTCAGTGCATTCGTCTATGGTTCTTACGCTGTGACCCACATCAAGATTAATATCCCAAAGAAAAGTGATAAAAGCTTCCAGTTTTTGCTGGGGAGCAGAGGTTTCGTTATCAATAAGAATTAATAAGTCAATATCTGACTTTGGGTGTAATTCGCTGCGACCATAACCGCCTACTGCAACTAAGCTGACATTCGTTTCGTGGTGTAGTCCTTTTGCTTGCCAAGCTGACTGTAATATTTCGTCAAAAAATGCCGCCAAGCCTTTGACCAGCTTTTCAATCGGATAAAGGGAATGAAAAAGATCATTATAGATTTGCGTCTTTTCTTCTATGATGGCTTTGTAACGGGCAATTGAACAACTTGGTTGTGAAAGCTCAGACTTCTCTTCAGTGCAAAGAAGTGGCGGGGCATCTGGAAAAGCAGGAAAATCCATACAAAAGCCTCAAAGAATTAAAAAAGAGATACTAACGACATTTTATTAACTCAGTCAAAACACGCTTTTATGAAAAGCGCGTTTCTTCTGGGCGACGAGTCAACACCTCGACGCCATCTGCGGTCACTAATAAGGTATGCTCATACTGAGCCGATAGGCGACCATCTTTTGTTTTGGCTATCCAGTTATCAGGGCCTGTGTGTTTTACGTGTTTTTTGCCCGCATTGATCATAGGTTCAATTGTAAAGACCATGCCTTCCTCCAATAT
>CAZBUC010000007.1:20033-22586 GCA_964494965.1 uncultured Maribrevibacterium sp. | reverse complement strand
GGCTTCATGGTATGCGTGGGCTTCTGTTAATAAATCTGCGTCGTCATCTTGGCCATGCAAATAAGCATGCAAACTGTCACCAAAGGCCTCTTCGACTTTGTCGCCAGAGCCGGTGGTACGGCAAAATGCGTTGAGTGCATGGTGGTACCAGTTAAACAAGCGTTCTTGTACGCTTTGTTTAATGTAAGGCACATGGATTTGCACGTCATTGAGTTGCCCTAAACGGTCTAGACGACCAATGCGTTGTTCGAGTAGATCTGGGTGTTCCGGCAAGTCATACATGACTAGGTGATGGCTGAACTGGAAGTTACGGCCTTCACTGCCAATTTCAGAACACACTAGAATCTGCGCGCCGTCTTCGTCAGCAAAATAGGCTGCTGCTCGGTCACGGTGAATCAGTGGCATTTGCTCATGGAAATCCGCGCTCTGGAAACCAGCAAAGGTCAGTTGATCGTTTAGCCATTGCGCCATGTCGGCGGTATGACAAATCACTAGGACTTTATCGGCTTGGCATTCTAGGAACTCTTTCAACCATATCCAGCGCGGATCTTTTTCCCAAAAACCATCAGGCACTTCGGTTTCAGGCTGTACATGTCGGTGAGCCGATTCGAAATGTTCGTTGTTTTCTAATGGGTAAGAATGCAGATAACGATCTGGGAAACCACCGACGGCAGCACGGGTGTTACGGAACATTTCACGTCCCGTACCGTGGCGGTCAATGAGCCAACTGACGGCATCTTGAGCGGCTTCTTCACGGGCAGAGCCTGATTGAGTGGTCAATATTTGAAACCATTCTTTGGCACTGACTTCTTTTAAGTAAGAACCAAATGCGGCCTCCCAATCTAGGGCCGCGTGGGTGTTATTTTCCAGTGTAAAGGGCAGGAGTGCTTCGGCCAGTTCAGCGGCTTGTTTGAACGCTTGCTGTTGCGCTTGGTAGCGTTCAAAGTCGTGGTAATGATCGGCATCCAAAAGTTGCAAGCGAGAGAAGTGCTCACGTTCGCCCGTTTGTTCTGGTGTCGCACTCAAAAGTAATAGGGATTCTGTTTTTGCGGCTAAACGCGCCACCACCTGATAGCCTATGCTCGGTGTTTCTGGGTGCCAAGCTAGGTGATGAGCTTCGTCGACAATCACCATGTCCCATTCGGCGTCTAGCATGTGCTGAGTCGCTTTAGAATGTTGGCTTGCCCAATCGATTGGCGAAATGACAAAAGGTTGTTGTTCAAATGGGTTGTCGTCGCCTTCCATGAAGTCTTCGTACACGGATTCATTGATCAGTGAAAACGGCTGGTGGAAGCGGCGCAACATTTCAATCAACCACTGATGTTGAAGGTTGGTTGGGGTTAGAATAAGTACACGTTTGCACAGGCCGTTTAGTAGGCGTTGATGCAAGATTAACCCCGCTTCTAGGGTTTTGCCCATACCGACTTCGTCACATAAAAGCGCACGAGCTTTTGGGCGGTTGGCGATGTCATGGGCGAGATAAATTTGGTGCGGCAGCAGTTCCGCTTTTAACCCCATCAAACCGCGCACTGGCGATGCCGCGTTCGCGGCTTGGTGTTCTAGGGTGTGACGGCGAAGATCGAACCACATGCGACGAGCAGGCGACAGCGCCAGCAAGGAATCTAGTTCGTTTTTGTCATTACGAGGAAATTGAATGATGGATTCTTCTAACCAATCATCATCGTCACTAATGCGGTATTCGATCAAGTCATTAATTTCTTCTACTTCCAATACGGTGAAGGTTTCATCTTGGAAGTGCAGTTGATCGCCAACGGTTAAAGTGCGTCGAACGAGACTGGTCTGGTCATTTGAGTATTGACGATCCGTTTCCGCATCAGGGAAGTGCAAGGTAAAAGACTTGTTTCGTGTGTCTACTATCATGCCTACGCCGAGATCAGGCTCGTTGCGGCTACTCCATCTTTGTCCAGTTTGGTACATAGTTATGCGTTGTCCGGTTCAATTAAAGTTAAACTGCCTTGGCATAAATCCGTCAATGTGACTTTATGCTCGGGCCAAGTACGTTCGATGACAGCAAGGTCAATCACAATGCTGTCACTGTAGGTTTTGTTGGTTATTTCTATATCGCTCTGTTCTAACCAGTATTCAACCTTACCCAGTAAAGGGTAGGCGATTTTTAGCTGAACGGGGCAACGTGGGTACACATTTTCATATTCTGTTTGCGAAAGCGCTTCTTGTACGGCTTGGCTATAGGCTCTGACTAAGCCGCCAGCCCCCAATTTTACCCCGCCAAAGAAGCGCGTAACGACGACGGACGTTTCACCAAAATTTGAATGTTGTAACACATTCAGCATGGGTTTCCCGACGGCGCCTTTGGGCTCGCCGTCATCGCTTTGGTCCCATAAATGGGCATTGTTTGGTGCGCCTGCAATAAAAGCCCAACAATGGTGGTTGGCATCGGGATAACGCTGGCGCATTTTGTCAATAAATGTCTTTGCTGCGTCACGGCCGTTGGTACGACAAACGGTCGTAATAAACTGACTATTTTTGATTTCTAGATCAAAGCGTTGCGTGTGTGTTGGGCTGTGGTAGTAA
>CAZBUC010000007.1:18104-20023 GCA_964494965.1 uncultured Maribrevibacterium sp. | reverse complement strand
GTAATCCATGTAAACTTATCAAGACCTTTGCACGACGACTGTGTTCGTCAATACCTTGTTAAAAACAAATATGTTTAAGAGTGAGTTTAAATTTATATGACAGATTGGCTTTCGCAATCAGTTTGGGTGTTATCGGGCTTTTGTATCGGCGCGATTCTTCTCTCTGGTATTGCTGGCTCTATTGTACAGGCTATGCGCCGTCAGTGGCAGC
Source organism: uncultured Maribrevibacterium sp. (assembly GCA_964494965.1). GTDB lineage: Bacteria > Pseudomonadota > Gammaproteobacteria > Pseudomonadales > Marinomonadaceae > Marinomonas. The sequence goes on along the minus strand of CAZBUC010000007.1, from coordinate 19,812 downwards.
TCACACAGGAAAAAATGCAGCAACAAAATGAGGAATTACAGCGTCTTTTGCAGCAATCGAAAGATCAGATTCATTATTTGGAAAAAGAGTCTCTAACCTTAGAGCAGCAGTTCGCCGCAGCGCAAAGCGTTTGGCAAGAAAAGGAAGCCTTTTATCGAGAACAAAAAAAGCAAAACGAGACGGAGTTTAAGCAAATGGCACATGACATTATGAGTCAGCAGGGTCAACAATTAGCCAAAGAAAACGAACGTCAACTCGGGTCTTTATTGATGCCGCTTGGCTCACAGATTCAGAAGTTTCAGGAAAGTGTTGAGAAAAGTTACCACGAAGAAGCCCGCGAACGTTTTTCCTTAGTGAAAGAGATCAAAGGTCTGCAATTATTGAATCAGAAAATCAGTGATGATGCGGTGAGTTTAACCCATGCCTTGAAAGGTCAAAACAAGCTGCAGGGCGGTTGGGGCGAGGTGATTCTAGAGCGAATTTTGGAACGCTCTGGTTTAGAGAAAGGCCGAGAATATGAGACGCAAGCATCGTATCAAACCGCAGAAGGGCGACGCTTGCAGCCGGATGTGGTGATTCATTTGCCGGAAGGCAAACAAATTATTGTTGACTCGAAAATGGTGTTGATCAGTTATTTGGCTTACATGGAAGCAGAAACTGATGAAGATAGAAATCGTGCTCTGAAACAGCATTTAGACGCTGTGCGTCGTCATATGAAGGAGCTAAGCGCTAAGTCTTATCACGATTTACCAGGCGTCACTTCGCTGGATTTCGTCTTGCTGTTTATCCCCATTGAGGCGGCATTTGGTTTGGCTTTACAGGGTGACAATGGTTTGTTTAGCGAAGCGTTTGAGCACAATATCATTATCGTTGGACCGTCTAATTTATTGGCGACCTTGCGCACCATTCAGAATATCTGGCGCAATGAAAAGCAAAGTCAAAACGCCATTGAAATTGCCCGTCAGGCTGGCGCCATGTACGACAAGTTTTCTGGTTTTGTGCAGGATATGGATGACATCGGCAGCAAGCTGGACGCGGTGAATCGCAGCCATGAATCGGCCTTGAAAAAACTCACAGCAGGGCGCGGTAACCTGGTGGCCAGAGCCGAAAAGCTTAAGCTGATGGGGGCGAAGACCAGTAAGGCGCTGCCAGTAGAATATCTTAATGATGATGTTTTAACCGATGAGCCGAACGAGTAATGGAATCTTTTCGTGTTTCATTACTCGTCGTTTTTGGCGTAAATGGTAGGTCGTGCCTTTAGGCCGACAAAAAAACTCTCAACGCAAAATCAAAACCTTCTTCACGAGGAATGACGATTTTGGTCTTGTCGGGATAAATCTCGACCTACAAAAACCTTAGCAGATTCACTGCCTTTGTTATTCAGAAAAAGTCCAAAGCACGGTGGTTTTTTGAATGTAGTGGGTGGTTTCTAAACACATTAAGAGTCCAGCGGTAAGCTGTTTTAAGTTGGCACCCTCTGGTGTTTTGTCCGCTAGGGCGATCAGTTCTATTTCCACTTTATTGTTCAAATAATGCAACCTGGTATTGGCAATATCCACATAGCTGTTGTGTTGACGTAGCAAAAATCCTAGATCTGCGAGTATCTGGTGACGCGCAGGCAGCTTTAAGTGCGGTGGTCGCCCTGACTGGGCCATAAAACTGTCGGTTTGGATTTTTTCATCAGTGTCAATGTGAACCATGACGTCTT
>CAZBUC010000007.1:17828-18094 GCA_964494965.1 uncultured Maribrevibacterium sp. | reverse complement strand
TGTGCTTGCTTAATGGTGTACGCCACCAGATCGCCCAGATAATGTCCCTCACTGACGCTAGCGTGGCTGGGTACATGAATGTGCATATCTAGGTAGACTTTTCCAGCCATGGATCTGGCACGAACATCGTGGGGAGCGACTACGTGTTTTAGGCTGTTGGCGGTGTCTTTAATTTGCGCAATCAGCTTTGGGTCGGGCGCTGTATCGACAAGCTCAGCTAAGTTTTCCCAAACCATTACCACGGCCATTTTACCAATCAATAGGGC
>CAZBUC010000007.1:0-17818 GCA_964494965.1 uncultured Maribrevibacterium sp. | reverse complement strand
CAACCACGACGGATGCAACCGTATCAGCCCAAGGGTAGCCAAAATACACGCCGATTAAACCAATCAGTACCGCTACGGACGATAATGCATCGCTGCGACTGTGCCAGGCATTGGCAATAAGAAGTTTGCTGCCAATCTGGTCACCGGCTTTTTTGGTGTAGTGAAAGATGGCCTCTTTAACCGCGATGGTGACTAAAATAGCGGCTAATCCATACCAGGTAAATTGCGCTGCTTGCTCTGTCGCCGTCAGAGATCCGTAACCGATACCCAGAGCGACTATGATGAGTACCATGCCCAGAAAAACGGTGGTTAAGGTTTCGAATCTTAGGTGACCATAGGGATGATTCTCGTCTGGGCCTTGGCGCGCGTTGCTGGCGGCGACATAGACAAAAACGTCAGTCACCAGATCGGACAGGGAATGTATGCCGTCGGCGATGAGGGCTTGAGATTGTGAAAAGTACCCCGCTACGATTTTGGCGATGCCCAACAGCGCGTCCCATACGGCACCGACTAGAGTGACTCTTTTTGCAATGCGTTGTTCTTGTTTAAGGGTTGACATGGTATCGAAGGCTCGCTTTTTAAAGTTGAAAAAGTGACTGTTTTGGCGCGAGCGCCATGATGCCTCGCTTAGCGAATGTTCTCCCCAAGCTTATCCACGGTAATTGTGGAAAAGGTTGGGGAGCAGAGAAAAAAACCTGTATCAATTAATTTCAAACCACAAACAATACGATGCAAAAAACTCTCTCATAGTGAGAGACATCAGAGAAAAATTCGCATCCATATCAGACAAGCCACCGCCTTGAGAATCATTAAAAGCGGCTTCTTTCAGGGCGTCGTCGAATTTAATTTTGCGCAGAGTTAGATCGTCGTGCAAAACGAAACTGAGCTTTTCTGACCAGCGAAGGGCCAGATTTTTCACGGCCATGCCTTGTTGTAGGTGGCGTGTGACGTCTTCAGACAAGGGCTCGAGAGACTTGAATCGAATACTGGCTTTGTCTTCTGAACCGTCTTGTATTTCACATTCATCGCCGGTTTCTAGGCTGGCGGGTACTTCATTCTTGACTAACCAGTCTGTCATTAAAGAGGAGGGTGAAACTTGCGCTTGCAAGGGGGTCATTGGGAAACTGCCCAAGGTGGTTTGCAAGTGTTTGAAGAGCTGTTCTGTCATACTGGCGTTGGTGCTGTTGAGAACCAGTATTTTTGCTTGTAAATCAATGTAAGCCCAAATGTCCGTGCGTTTTGAAAAGGCTTTTGGACGCAAGGTAAAAACCAGCTCATCCTTCATGTCGGATTTTTCTTTGCGACCGACTTTGCGCCCTTCGATGAGTTCGATTTCAGCCACCTTCGCTTCGAGTTCTTCACGAATCACGGCGGATGGGAGTACCTTTTCTTCTTTGCCTGCGCGGAACAAAACGCAGCGATCACTTACTAGGCTCCACTGTTCGCTGTTGCGAATCAGTGGCAGCCAACCAAAAGAAAATTCTTCCTGTGAACCGCATTCTTGTAATGGGAATTCCGGGAGTTTATCAATCAGTGCATTGGTGTCGAGTGATTCCGTGTCTGTTAACTGGAATATTTGAGCGTTTTTGAACCACATAATTAATCTCTCACGGCTTCTTTAAAGTGCTTACGACAAACGGACAGGTAGCGATCATTACCGCCTATTTCAACCTGCGCGCCTTCTTTAACGGGCGTACCTTGTGCATTGAGTCGGATGACCATGGTGGCCTTGCTGCCACAATGACACACGGTTTTTAATTCGATGAGTTTATCTGACCAAGCTAATAAGGCTTGGCTTCCGGCAAACAGTTCACCTTGGAAATCCGTTCGGATACCAAAAGCTAAAACAGGGATATGTAATTTATCGACCACCTCTGATAGCGCATAAACCTGCTCTTTGGTCAAAAATTGTGCTTCATCAATTAAGATGCAGCTGAGCGTTTGCTGCTGATTCTCGGCTTTTACGAGTGCTGTAATGTCGGTGTTATGATCAAACAGACTGGCTTCGGCTGAGATGCCAATTCGGGAAGCGATTTGTCCCGTTTCAAAGCGGTCGTCTATTGATGCTGTAAGCAGTAAGACTCGCATGCCTCGCTCTTGGTAATTATGAGCGGATTGCAATAGAACGGTAGATTTACCTGCGTTCATCGCCGAGTAATAAAAATACAGTTTGGCCATAATACGATTGTCTGTTTGGTCGATGATAAATGGGTCGCTGAGTATAGCAAACCAAGCTGCCTATTAACCGGATTTTTTGGGCTTAACGGTTTTTGCTTTAGAAAGGCTTTTATTAATTTGAAGCGTTAACCACTCTGCCCGCTTTATACCATTTAGTTCGCATAGTTGATCCAATTTATCAATAGTGTCTTGTTCAACCACCAGTTCTAGTCGCTTTAGTCCCAATGCTTTTTCTTTTTCCCGTTGCGCGCGTTTGTTTATTTTGAGCTGATCTTTCCTTGTTAAAGGTTGGGTGCGAGGTCGACCTGGCGCTTTGCCAAATAAGTCGATTGTATTTCTATCAGAAGACGCTTTTGCCATGACTGTAAGATTCGTATAGGTGTTGAGGGGTGGAATGCATTGCAGAAACAAAGAAACGGAAGAGTTATTGAGCGGCTTCCGTTTCTTTGTATGAGCGGGTTACTTTTGCGCTGTTTGTTTGTCTGATTGTTGCTGGGCTATTTGGTTGGTTGCAATAAAATCCAACAATATTTCTGACGCTTCTTTTGCAAAAGTGTCTTCTTTGATCGCTTCTATCTCATCAACGGAAGTTAGCAATGGCAAATCAAGGGCGGCACGACGGGTATTTTCTCTTTGCAGATCTCTGTTGTCGTTTTCTTCGCGTTGCTGCAATCGCGTGCTTTCTCTTAGTGAGATGGATTTGAAACTTTCAGCTTGCTGCTTGAATGTGTTCAGCTGATCATTAATAGCAACAAAGTTAGGATCTTTTGCCATTCTAGCCTGATGGCGCGGTTCCAAAATAGGTAAGTAAGCTGGAATGTTCCAATACACGGGATAACGGATCTCATGGATTTTATCCCAAGGTAAAGGGTTATCCAGCGCGCTTTCGCCTATAGTGTCCTTGTCAATCAGAGAAGGAAATAAGATGTCAGGTATAACGCCTTTGTGCTGGGTGCTCTCACCAGAAACACGATAAAATTTCGCCTGTGTGACTTTTAATTGACCTTTATCGAGTTCTTGCAAAACTTGCACTGTGCCTTTACCAAAGGTTTGGTCACCAAGAATTAATGCACGACCGTAGTCTTGAAGTGCTCCTGCGACGATTTCAGAGGCTGAGGCGCTCATACGGTTGACTAAAACTGCCATGGGGCCGCTATAAGCAATACTGGCATCAGCATCCCCTAAAGACGTCACGCGGCCGCTTTGATCGCGTATCTGAACCGTGGGACCAGATGGAATGAATAAACCAGTGAGAGAATTCGCTTCTTGCAATGAACCTCCCCCGTTATTTCTAAGGTCCAGTACGAGCGCAGAAATGCCTTCTTCGCGCAATTCGTCGATTAGTTGCTTAGTATCTCTGGTGGAGCTTTTGTAATTTCTGTCTCCTGCTTGTATCGCTGTGAAGTCAGAGTAAAACGTGGGTAAAGATATAACGCCTACCTTGTATTGCTCGCCATCACGTTCTAATTCGACGATTTCTTTTTTAGCAGACTGGTCCTCCAGTTTGACTTTTTTGCGCACGATACTGATTTGTTTGCTGGTCTGAGTATCCCCTTTACTGGAGGTCACTTCCAATATCACCGTGGTGTCTCTCTCGCCACGAATCATATCAACCACATCGTCAAGGCGCATTCCTACCACATCAACCATGGGTTTGCCTTCTTGACCAACAGCAATAATACGATCGTTCGGAGCCAAGTCACTTTGTGTGGCCGCTGGGCCGCCGGGGACCAATCTAACAACCTTGGTGTAATCGTCATCCATTTGCAGGACCGCGCCGATGCCTTCTAGAGACAGGCTCATGTTTATGTTAAACGTCTCTGATGCTCTGGGTGCAAAATAGCTGCTATGTGGGTCTAAGACAGAAGTTATTGAGTTGGCAAAGGTTTGAAAAACATCGATGGCGTTTGTTTGGTCAACGTGTCTAAGTTGATTTTTGTAGCGACGTTGAATCATGGAGATGATTTTTTCTTCACTTTCGCCATTAAGTTTGAGTGTCAAGGCCCGGTTTTTTAAGCGTTTACGCCAATAGTCATCAAGCTCTGTTGGAGTTTTTGCCCAAACTTGTGTTTCTGGATCCGTGTTGAGGCTTTCGTCAATGTCATAATCAAAGGCACGGACTAACTCAGGCACGTTTTCCTGAAGGTCTGTCAGTCTTTTTTCAAGGCGTTTTAAATAGAGGTTATAAATATCGTAAACGATTTGAGGATCACCATTTTTTAGTGCATCGTCTAGCTGATACTTGTACTGAGAAAGCTCGTCGATATCGCTTTGTAAAAAGAAGCTTTTACTTGGATCTAAAGCATCGATGTAGTAATCAAACGCTTTGGCCGAAATGGTATCGTCAATGATAGGTCTGTTATAATGAATTTTTTCCAGTGTCTCTACTAGCTCTTTTGACACTTGCTTGTATTCAGGAGGCGGCTGGAGTTCTTGAAAGGCAAATGAAGCCGAAGAGGCCAAAGCGTAGCCAGTCGTTAAAAGGCAAAGTAAAAAGCGTTTGTAATTCATCCTGTACGGGCTCTCTTAATCTATTTAAAACGTCGTTATCAAAATCATATTAGACACAGGGCTGTAAGGCTAGCCAAAGTGTTAAAAAGTCACTTTTTTTAAAGCATTGAGTAAATGGGAATATATGCAGCATACACAATTTAATCAGGGTTTATTGTCTTTTTTACAATCATCACCAACGCCTTTTCACGCTACCAACAGCATGCGAGCTGAGTTGATCGATGCTGGTTTTGTCGAATTGTTTGAAGAAGACAATTGGGTAATTGAAGAGGGTGGACAGTATTTTGTGACTCGTAATGAGTCTTCGATCATCGCTTTTACCACGCCGCAGCTGACGTTTAATCAGACCGGTTGGAGAATGATAGGCGCTCACACAGATAGCCCGTGTTTGAAACTGAAGCCCAATGCTCAGGTAGACAGGTTCGGTTATCACCAATTGGGTGTGGAGGTGTATGGCGGGGTGTTATTGCACACATGGTTGGACCGTGACTTGTCTATTGCGGGGCGCGTTACCGTAAAAACGAAAAAGGGTGAGATTGTTAGCCGTTTAATTGATTTTCAAGACCCAATTGCGGTCGTGCCGAATCTGGCAATTCATTTAAACAGACAGGCGAATGAGGGCTTTTCAGTCAATCCTCAAGAAGAGATTTTGCCGATTTTGTGCGGTATAGAGAATGCATTTGATTTGCACGACGTGTTGGCGTCACAGCTAACAAAACAACATGCGGATGTGTCTATTGACGCCATTTTGGATTTCGAGCTGAGCTTGTATGACACACAGCCAGCGGCCTTAGTGGGTTTACATAAAGAATATATTTGCGCTGCGCGATTAGACAACTTGTTAAGCTGCTACGTAGGTTTACAGGCGCTGTTGCATTCTGACTTTCAACGCCCTAGTTTGTTGATTTGCACAGATCATGAAGAAATTGGCAGCTTATCGGCGTGTGGAGCAAATGGCCCTTTCTTGGACGATGTTCTACGTCGCTTGACGCCGAACCCAGAACAATTTGTTCAGTCTATTCAGCGTTCTATGATGGTATCGGCTGATAATGCCCATGCTCTGCATCCTAATTATGCGAATAAGCACGATAAGCACCATGCGCCTGCCATTAACAAGGGGGCGGTCATTAAAGTGAATGCCAACCAGCGCTATGCAACAAATAGCGAAACCGCCAGTATCTATCGAGATATGGCAGCGGAAGAAAATTATGACGTGCAGTGTTTTGTGGTTCGAAGTGATATGGCGTGTGGCAGTACGATTGGGCCGATTACGTCGGGTGAGATTGGTGTGCCGACCATTGACATAGGTTTGCCGACGTTTGGTATGCACTCTATTCGCGAATTGGCTGGCAGTCAGGATGCGTTCGGCTTGTATAAGGTGCTTACTCGATTTACTCAGCGAGAAACGCTGATGACTCGCTAGAAGTTATGATTTAACGCTTTTATCAAGGTTTAGCAGAGTTTAAAACCAAAAAAGTCGCCGAAGAGTTCGGCGACTTTTTTGTGTAAGCATGAAGGTGCAACAGCTTATAGGATTAGTTTTTTGCAATTAACCACTTATCCAACTCTTTAATTTTATCTTCAGTCAGATCACCAGTGACTTCAAGTAGGCTGAGTTTTTTCATCACAAAATTGTAACGGTATTGCTCGTACGTGTTTTGTGCATTAAATAAATTTGACTGGGCATCCAGTAGTTCTACTAGATTTCGTGTGCCCACATCATAGCCCGCCTTCGTCGCTTCAAGCGCGCTGGTACGAGAACGGATTAATTGCTGTTGTGCAGAAATCTGTGCCACAGCCGTTTGTAAATCTAAATACAAGCTTCGAATATTCAACTCGATTGCCTGCAGTGCGCTAGCTCTTTGTTCGAACGTGGCTTCTGCTTGTGCGCTTGCTTGTCGAACACTGGCGTTGATGGCTCCGCCGCTGTAAAGCGGAATACTGACCCCAAGTCCGATAGAGGACGTGTTTCTTACACCGTCTTGGTTTCCATTACTTGGGCTAGTATCACTGTCTGAGCGTGATAAAGAACCAGTGATTGCAACCGTGGGTGTACGGCCATTGGCTTTTTGAATGCTGATGTTGTTTTCCGCTCTTTGAACGGAAAGGTCTAGAGCACGCAGCTCTTTATTATTCTGATGGGCTTGAGCAATTAAATCGTCAACTGTCATGCTCGGATCAAGACGAATTGGGTAGTCTTTAGCCAATTGAGGAATGCTTTTAATTTCTCGACCAGTGCGTTGTAATAAAGCCTTTTGCGCATAAGACACATCAGAGCGAGCACTCAGTTCCGTGACTCGGATAGAGTCATATTCCGCTTGAGCATCTTGCAAGTCTGTAATAGAGGCAAGGCCTACCTCGTATTGTTTTTTGGCACGGTCAAGTTGGCTTTCTGTGCTTTTCACCAAAGCTTGAGTAGTCTGTAAAGTCGATTGCTTGGTTAGCAAGTTAAAATATTCTGTCAGGGTGGTTAATGCCAAGTTTTCTTCAGCATCGTCAAAGTCGACCCCCGCTATTTCGTACTTAAGTTCCACATCGTCTACCGCATAATTGAGCGCCGGAGAATAGATAGGGTAGTTAAGCTCTAGGGCTAAGCTGTTAGAAACGTTATCAGAATTGCCAGACGGAGCATCTGTATTGGTGTATCCCAGATTGCCTTTAAAGCCTATGCTTGGGTACAAATTCCCTCGAGTCACAGTTAAGTTTTCATTTTCAGCGCGATAAGTGGCTGCTGCGGCTCTTAAACCAGGATCGTGTTGCTTGGCTAATTTGTAAACTTCGTAAATGCTTTCTGCTTGAACTGGCGCACTGCTTAATACAGCCGCAGCGATAAGTGAGGGTATAATATGCTTTTTCATAGATCTCTATGGGCCCGTATTATGAAATATAGTTATAATACTACCTTAAGATGGCACTTTAGGCAGTGGTATTATGGCTATATCTATTATGAATTTTGACCATATCCTAATGATGATGGCGGTTCTATTTGTTTAGTATGACGGTATAGTGAATGATTTTTTTGGCTTTCGCATCAAGACGGCCATTTAGCACTAAGCTTCTTGCATCTTCTTGTGTTGCCTCATCGCTTTCAATTTTTTCAATGACGCCGTTAACACTGTGTTGTATTGAATAATCTTGTTGTTGATTAGCGTGATTTTCGATTTCTGCTTGCCAGACTTGTGTACTGGGCAATGTTTGTGATGTTGCGCTTAACAGCGTAAGAGTACCTCTTACATCTCGGCTTTTGTTGGCGGCAACCTTTACTTCTACCCCAGATCGCACGTTATCTAATTGGATAGTATTGCCTGGAATCAAGAGCCCATCTCTTTGTTGAAATGTTTTGTATTCACCGGGTAAGCCGTCTTGGGGCAGGGTGAAATGTATTTGATTGTAAAAATTCAGTTCTGTGGCGCCTCTCATGTTGCCATAGTCCTGTATCGTCGCCGTGTGGATTTGTTGCGCTACCTTGGTTTTACTGCTTGGTAGCGGAATGAGCGTGCTCGAATAAGGCGCTAGAATTAAGGGGGAAGAATTGAGCGAATGGGTTATTTCGTTATCTTGATAATCAATCGATTGATCTGAGCTCATAGCCATGAGGCTTCTTTCTGCTTTAAAACTCTGTGTCGGCTGACGGCTGGCATAGTGAAGCATGCTATTTTGAAGCTGAATGGTGCTTCCCGAATGATTGTGTATTAAGGCTTGTTGGGAAATGGATACCGAATCACCTTCAAAGAGGATATTAAGCTGAGGAGACCATGATAGCTGATTGGTCTGGTAGCTCACTCGATAATTGGACTCTATTGATGTTGAGTGCGTTTCATCGTCAAGCGGGATTAAGTAAAAGTCGTCTAGAGGCAATGCGATTAATCTATTATTTATGGTCAAAGAGAAAGAGCGATTGTTTTGGTCAATTTTGGATAACTTTCCGGTGTAATGTAAGTCGCGCTGTTTGTGCTCGACAGTGACTTTTTTGTCTATTTCATTGAGCCAGTTTGAATAGGCATTGGTTTGTAAATGAGAAATGGGAGAAAAGTCTTCTTTGAGAGGCAGGTAAGTACCTTGATTTGGTGTTAAGGTCAGTGAAGATGCCTCTTCTGTTATTTGACTGCTACTCAAGCCAATGACGGCATCAAGACTGGCAGAAAAAGCACTGTATGAACTGGTGCCTAGTAAAATTGCTAGACAGAAATGGGTTCTTGTTCTCTTCATGACAGCGTCCTTTTTGCTTTTATGGATGACGGTTGGTTAAGCGGATGATGAAACTTGTTTTCCCATGATACTCTAATAGTAATGTGTCATTTTAGTAAAAATAAGGGATTGGCGTGGATAAAAAGTTACTGATTGTTGACGGATTGAATTTGATTAGACGGCTTTACGCGGCTTTAGAGTCAGAGCAAGACGTATCTCGACGCATAGAGCGAACCCAAAGTATCGCCGTTGAAGCGTTAGCGAAATTAACCCATCAGTTTCAACCATCTTATGCCGTGGTGGTGTTTGACTCAAGCGGCAAAACTTGGCGGCATCAGGTGTATCCAGAATACAAACTGGGTCGTGTACCAATGGATGACAGTTTACTGGTGTCTTTGCCTGAGTTTGCAAAAGTGTTTCGATTCAATCATTTACCGTGTTTACGAATCGATGGCTGGGAGGCCGATGATCTTATTGCCACGTTGGCCGTGAAAGCGGCGAATCATCACATTAAGTCTTATATTGTTTCTACTGATAAAGGGTTTACTCAATTGCTGGGCGATGAGTCCATTTTGCAATACGATTATTTTGCTAAATTAGGGTATGACAAGATTTGGGTGCCAGGAAAATATGGCGTTGAACCTCATCAATTAGTGGATTATTGGGCGCTAGTGGGAGACACCACGAACCGTATTCCTGGTGTTAAAGGGATAGGCCCTAAAACCGCGTTAACTATTATTCGTGCTTTTCCGACGATAGAAGAAATCTACGCTAATGTATCGTCTTTTTCAGAGCGTATTCAAGGTTTACTCGCGGGTGGCTATGAGCAATGTCTTCAATCTAGAAGGTTAGTCGCGCTAAAAACCGATGTGGATATTGGCGTGAGACTGTCGCAACTTCGTTACCACTCACCTAAAGTTATGTGAATATCAAACATCTGCACAGAAAAGATCGTGTAGGCCTCTTACTCACGAGTGACGAGAGGCTTATAATAATGGCATTTCAGGCAACGGATAGATGAGAGTTTTATGTCAGAGGTAAGAACACGTATTGCGCCGTCACCTACGGGTGACCCGCACGTTGGTACAGCGTATATCGCACTGTTTAATATGGCGTTTGCCCGTAAAATGGGTGGTAAGTTTATTTTACGTATTGAAGATACGGATCAAACCCGTAGTACGCCAGAATCGGAAAAAATGATTTTGGATGCGTTACGTTGGTTAGGGCTTGATTGGGCTGAAGGGCCAGATGTTGGTGGACCATATGGTCCCTACCGTCAGAGTGAGCGTGGTGATATTTATGGTCAATATGCTCAAGAATTGATTGATAAAGGACATGCCTTTTATGCATTTGAAACAACGGAAGAATTGGATCAAATGCGCATTGAGCAAAAAGAGCAAGGCTTGCCGCAAAAGTACGACGGTCGTGCTCTTAAATTAACGCCAGAAGAAGTGCAAGCAAAACTGGATGCGGGTGTGCCATATGTGATTCGCATGAAGGTACCTGAAGAGGGGACGTGTGTCGTTCAGGATATGCTTCGTGGCGAAATCGAAATTGATTGGGCGCAAGTAGACATGCAAGTACTGCTAAAAGCGGATGGTATGCCGACTTATCATTTGGCTAACGTCGTTGATGATCACTTGATGAAAATCACCCATGTTATTCGTGGCGAAGAGTGGATCAACTCAGCGCCTAAGCACATTTTGTTGTACCAATACTTTGGTTGGGACATGCCGACTCTGTGCCATATGCCTTTGTTACGTAATCCAGATAAATCTAAGTTATCAAAACGTAAAAACCCAACCAGTATCTTATATTATCAGCGCATGGGATACATGGCGGAAGCCGTGATCAACTATCTTGGTCGTATGGGCTGGTCCATGCCTGATGAGCGTGAAAAATTCTCACTAGACGAAATGATTGAACACTTTGATATTCAACGTGTTTCTTTAGGTGGTCCGGTTTTTGATGTTGAAAAACTGAGCTGGCTAAATGGCATGTGGATTCGTGAGAATTTAACCCTAGAAACTTTTGCACAGAAGTACGTTGAATGGGCGCTTAACCCTGAATATTTGATGAAGATTCTGCCTTTGGTGATTCCACGTGTTGAAACTTTCTCCGATGTGGCTGATGTGGCGGGCTTCTTCTTAAAAGGGTTGTTGCCGATTACAAAAGAGGATTTTTCTTCTATTAAAATGGAAGAGGAAACCCTCCGTAAGGCCATGCAGTTTGCGTTGTGGCGTTTGGAAGCATTAAACAAGTGGCAAAAAGACGACATCTTCAGCGAAATGAAAACCTTAGCGCAAGCGATGGACATTAAGCCGAAAGACTTCTTTGCGCCTTTGTTTGTGGCGATTTCAGGCACGACAGCGTCGGTCTCTGTTTTTGATTCTATGGCGATTTTAGGATCGGATATTTCTCGAGCTCGTATGCGCACCGCCGTCAATGTACTAGGCGGGCCTTCTAAGAAAGAAGCGAAGCGTTGGGAAAAGGAATTCGCTGACCTATAAATTCAAGGTGTCTGCATTTCGAGTGTTAAGTGCACATTGAATTTAGAGTACAAAATTGAGCCCCTTTTTAAAGGGCAATAAAAAAGCCGGCTAGCCGGCTTTTTTATTGCTTAGATTTGATTTTCAGATGTGTGATCTATACGTCATTGAAAGCCAATCACGCTGTGTATTAGTGTTTTGAGTGTGTGGTGAACATGCTAGTTTTTTCATCCAAACTGCTCACTTGATTATGAATATCACGAGTGTTGCCACCAATGCTGTTTATGTAGCTGTTATCACGCTGCAGTTGTTGGGCAATCTTATCCATTTCTTCGCTCATGTGAATCGCTGTTTTTGCGACTTCTTGAATAGAGCGAGCCATGTCGATTGAAGATGCTGAACTGGTTTGAGCATTTTGTTCTATTTCACGTATCGCCAATTCGGCTTTCTCACTGAACCCTTCAATTGCTTGTAAGCTTTCTTGACCACTGTGCATGGTCTCAATTGCCGTTTGCGTAGAGGATTGTATCGTACTGACTATGTCAGTGATTTTCGCTGTTGCATCGACTGTTTTTTCTGCCAAAGAGCGCACTTCATCAGCCACGACAGAGAACCCACGTCCTGCTTCGCCTGCTCGGGCTGCTTCGATCGCCGCGTTTAATGCCAGTAAGTTTGTCTGATTGGCTAGATCGTTGATCATGCCGATGACATTGTCGATGTCTTTTGACAGTTGACCTAGTTCATTCAATTGCATGCTGGTTTTATTAACAATGCTGATGGTATTAGAAAGGTTAGAAAGGGCACCTTTAATCGTTTCAGCGCCCACTTTTGCAGACTCATAGGTGTTTTGAGACTGGCTGCTTAAGTCTTCCGTTGTGTGAGAGATACTGGAAATAGTGGTGGAAATCTCTTCCGTTGCAGCAGCAAGGGAATTGGTTTGTTCACTCACAGACTGGTTGCTTTTAGCAATATTAGTGACGGATGTGTTGAGTTCTGTCACCATGCCATTGACACCTTTGGTGGTGCTAACAACTTCACCGATAACCGCACCCAGACCGCTGGTCATCTCGTTCACTGAGCTACACAAAGAGTCAAATTCATCATTGCGCTTATTGTTTACATAAAGGCGCGCTGTTAAGTCACCCCCTTTAACTTTACCAAGGTCCTTGATGATCTGGCTAAGGGTCTTGTTAACACTGCGGCCTATGCCCATTACGATTAATGAGGCGAGGATAGCGACGATAATACTGACAGAAATTAAGGTCACTGTGGCTTGTTGTGAACTTCTTCCTGCTTCTTGACGCGCTTCTCTTACTGCACCTTGCATGTAGTCTACAGCCACAGAACGGGTTTCATTAAAATTGGCTTTTTGTGCTTCGAATGCGTCCTGCAAGGTGATGAGCTGCTGGTATTCTTGGTCAAAGCTTTCAATGGCTGCAGAATACTGGTCAATGACCGCGCCAAAGCGATCTTGGAGACCAAAATTGGTTACTCTCTTGTAGAACTTGTCAAAACGCTCTGCAAAATTGGCTTTATTAGCCTGATTTGGTTCGAAAATAAAGTTTTTCTCTGCTTCACGAACTGGCAGGAATTCTTGTTTTACCAAGCTTAGAAAAGAGATTTCTTCTGTTACTTGCTCACCCAAAGAAGAGATAGTGCCCTTTAAGCCAGAGGACCCATTGAACCCTATGTTTTGTCGCTTTTGCACCAAGGCTTGTAGTGCCTCATTATATTGGGTTAGTGACGTCGCGATGTTGTCAAGGTTGTCTTTGGCGGATTGGCTTTCCACATAATCTTTACCCTCGGTAAGGTTAACCAAGGAGGCTTCATAGGAGGTGGTCAGATTTTGCAGGAAAGTTTCATAAGATTCATCGTCGATTTTAGACAAAGCTTCGTATTCTTCCATCAAGGTGATGGTTAAAAAAGATAAGTCTTTATCGACTTTCGTTAACCCTTCGAATCTAGTGGAGGAGGTCTCTTGGGCACTTAAACCTTGTAAGGCCACAGCCGTTACGATAAGAAAGCCAAGAATGGCTGCGACAAGTAACGAGAGTAACTTGGTGCGAAAACTAAGATTTGCCAACATATTTTATCCTGTATTTTTATTATAGATTGGACGGATGGGCAGTCCGACAGTCAGGACAATTCGATTGATTGTCTTGCTGCTTAGCCTATCTACATCGTTACAAAAACGTACTTATATAAAAGAGTATTTCTACTAATGTCTTATTTACAACAAAGTAAGCCTAATTTTTTGTTCTTCTTGTATCATTACAATGAATGGCGAGTTCTGCAAGCCAGAATACATGAAAAAGCCAAATTCAGTGAATCACTTTTTAAAAATCGTGCGGGCTGAGCCAAATGCTGTGTTGATTATCCCCAAGGTAAGTGATTTCCCCTGTGTAACGAGCGGATCCGCTGGAGCTAAATTCAAACTTATAACGCCTGCGTATTTTTATCTCGCCATTTGTCCATAAAGGTCTCCATTCTGAGCCTGCAACGCTGCCATCGAGAAGTTGTAAATTGAGGGAATCACAATGTTTTTTCGCACTAATCAGGGCTTGTTCACGAACGGAGGCGTTGCGCCACCAAGCATAGAGGCAAACACCAACGGTTAGAGCAATGATAATATCGGTCAGTTGAAGGTTCATATTCGTTACAAATGCTCAGTTTAAGTCCTTGCATCATAACGAATTATAGCCATGAAAAGAAAGGCGTGGCTGCCTCAAAGCAGGAGAGAAAAAAGAGGCAGCCACGTTCCTTACGCGAGAAAGAGAGATACGCACTGTTATCGCATTAAAATAAGTTAAATTTGGGCATTCGGGGCAGCGAATGTATAGCAACCAAATCTGAGTCGTTTACTTAAATCAATGGCCAGTCCGGTGATAACTTATGCGACCTCTAGTGTTCTTTCTGCGTAAAGCTGAATAACCCACTGTTCAATACGCTGGTCAGTGAGTTCAAATTGTTGATCTTCATCTATTGCCAAGCCGACAAAGTGTTCTTTGTCGTAAATACAGGCCCTAGACGCTTCAAAGTCATAACCTTCTGTTGGCCATTGACCAATAAAGGTGGCATTTGTGGGCTGTAGCTTTTCGTATAACCATCCTACGGCGTCAATAAAATAGTCACCATAACCAAATTGGTCGCCTAATCCATATAGGGCGACGACGGTATCGTCTAAGGAAAGCTCAGCCAAGCTGTCGCCAATGTCTTCCCAGTCTGATTGAATGCCACCAAAGTCCCACGTCGGAATGCCCAGAATTAACATGGAGTAGTCTTCAAGCTGCTGAAGCTCTATGTCTTTAATATTAAAAATATCAACCGTTTCTCCGAGTTCCTGCCATTGCTTAGCAATTTTATGGCCGACTTCTTCGGTGTTGTTCGTGTCTGTGCCGTAAATAAGGGCGATAGATGATTGCGCCATGGTATTCCTATTCTCTAGTGTATTTGTGCGTAGTGGTGGCTGCTAATGCCAAATTGCTTGATAAAGGCCGCTTCGAATTGCGCTTCAGAAAATCCACTTTGGGCCACAATATAAGGTTTGGCAGATGGATCTTCTCTAAGTAGGGCGGCAGCGCATTTGATTCGTCCCGAGCGATAGTAGCTGTCTATAGATTGACCGACAAAAAGTTGAAATCCAACGAGTAAAGCGGTGGTATTTAATCCTACTAGACGCGCCAGTTGGGGGATGTTCAACACATCATAGTCTGGCATCTCGAGAAAGTTTTGTGCTTTAAAAATTTTGCTTTGACAACTTTCACAACGAGATAAATGACTTTGTATTTGTAGCTGTTCAATCAGTGTAAATATGAGTGAATACAGGTGCCCAGCTAGACTAATAGACTGGCCTTCATGAGAGAGAAGAGCATCAATAATCCCCCGCGTCTTTTCCGTCAAACAAAGAGAGATCACGCCATTATTATTTCCTAGCTGGTCACGCATCGCTGTAAAGTGTTGAATAATTTGATGTTCGGTTTCCGCTAAGACAGCCGCTAAGTGATCGGTGCTAATATGCGCTTGCAACAACGCGTATTCTTGGCCTTTTGTGATCAAGACCTCACCCTGAATGTTTTTTGGTTGATAACAGATTTGTATGGTTTCAACATCGCTTGCAGAACGGATAACTTTCTCACTTAGCAGTGAGAAGTAAAGCCCACGCTCCGCTTCTTCGCGAAGCGTTATGTCGGTCTTAGCGCTTAGATGTTGATTTAGCCACCGCAGGTTAGGAAGAAGGTAGCGCTGCTGTCTATGTCCAGCCAGACTTGACGCCGCTTCTTCTTTGATCATTCCGTTAATGTCATACACATCATTCATGCCGAATTGCATCGTGTGTCACCTTAAGAGTTGATAATGGTTATCATTAAAAGGCTTTTACCTATAAGATGCAAGTGATTCTCATTAAATAATTGTTATGAGAATCACTGTTTTGATATGTTAATTTGATAAGTTGTTTAGATCGCCAGTATGTGATGCTGAGTTGTTATATCGGCTTGACGGCTTAGTCTAAATAATCGGTTCTATTTAACCCGTATTTTTGCATTTTTTGGTTTAACGTACGGCGCGGTAGCTGAAGTTGTTCCAGTACCAGCTGGATATTGCCCTTTTGTTGGCGAATGCTGGCTTCTATTAAACTGCGTTCAAATTCTTGTACTTTCACGCTAAGTGGGAGGGGAGTGATGGTGTCTATGTCGTCTTGCGCTTGATATCCCGCCAGTATCTTCGCCACGCTGGTGTTGGGTTCCAGAGCGTATCGAAGGGCGACGTTTCTCAGTTCGCGCACGTTCCCTGGCCAGCCATATACTGTGAGCGTTTCAAGGTCGATTGGGCTTAGCGGTTTAATTTCCTTACCGCGTTCTTTGACTGCCATACGGCAAAAGTGCTCAAAAAGAAGCGGCACGTCAGACCCTCTATTGCGCAAATCAGGAAGGTGAATTTGCGAAACGTTCAGCCGGAAAAATAAGTCTTGGCGAAAGTCTGCCAAGCTTTGTAGGTCACTTTTCGCTGCAGCCACCACTCTTAAATCTATTTGTATGGTTTTATTGCTGCCGACGCGCTCAAGTTGATTTTCCTGTAACACTCGTAACAATTTTATTTGCATAGCCAATGGCATGCTTTCTATTTCATCCAGAAATAGGGTGCCGCCACTGGCGTGTTCGAGCTTGCCTATGCGCTGTTTATTAGCGCTGGTAAAGGCGCCGATTTCATGGCCAAACAATTCACTTTCAAACAAATCTGCAGGTATGGCGGCACAGTTTATGGCGACAAAAGGCTTGGTGTGTCTTGGGCTGCAGTCATGAAGTGCTTTTGCGACTAATTCCTTACCACAGCCTGTTTTGCCATAGACGATGACATGGGTGTCCATGGTGGAAAAAGTATGGATTTGATGTCTGACACGGACAATTTGTTCATTCTGACCAATAATGGTCTCTTCAAGTCCGTGTAAATCTTCAAGATACTGAGACTGATTAGCGTGTTGAAGTTGTATATTTCTCTTTTGTAGGGCTTTTTCAACAGTTTTAAGCAATCTGTTTGGATCAAAAGGCTTCTCAAGAAAGTCAAAAGCACCATCGCGTAAGGCGTTTACAGCAGTGTCTACATCGCCATGACCAGTGATGAGAATAAAGGGTAAGTTTGCTTCTTTACTAAGGCAATCGCTCATTAAGGTAAGGCCATCAATGGGCGTCATACGGATATCACTGACGATGATGCAGGGTGAGCCGATATGGAATTTATCTAGGACCGCTTGAGCGTCTTGAAATTCGTGTACAACATAATTGGATAAACGTAACCATTGTGCTGTGGTTGATCTTACTATGTCGTCGTCATCCAGCAACCATATTTCTGCTGAACTATGGGTTGAACTGCTTTTCATCTTAAGCCCTTAATAAAGTTAAATGGAATAAAAGTTGTTCATCGTTGTTATGATGGGCGACGAGCGATCCATTCATATCTTTTGCTAAGTTGGCACTGATGGCAAGACCAAGGCCAAGGCCTTTGCCAATCGGTTTTGTGGTGAAGAAGGGGTCAAAAATATGACTCAGTTTTGCTTTATCTATGCCGGGACCATTATCTTGATAATGAATGGTGATTTTGTCATCTTGTGCTGACAAAGATACTTGAATGATGGGCAAGATGTTGTCATTAGAGCAAGCTTGTATGGAATTGCTAATCAGGTTAGAAAAAATTCTTTCTAGACGCGTTGGCTCGGCCATGACCGAATCTAATTGGTTGAGTGTAATATCAAGCGAAATGTCTTGGGCTTCGTCACCTAAGCTGATAATGGCGCGTTTTAAGCAATCATGGATTGAAGTAGGTGCCAGCTGTTCAGGTCGACGGTAGGCCAGTACTTTTAATTCGCTGGTCAGTTTTTGCATGCGGACAACCAGCATTTCAAGGTCAACCAATGTTTTGATAGCCTGCTCTGTTTCTTGACGTTTTAGTAAAAGTTC